>NZ_FAOZ01000010.1 GCF_001536285.1 Parafrankia irregularis
AAACTCAGCTCTTCCGCCAGGCCCCGCGAGATCTCCTCCCGCTCCGCCATCGACAACCGCAACGGTGACCGCGGCTGTGGTGGCCGCGGCCGGACCCCACCCACCGCCAGCATCCACAACCGAGCCGCCGACGAACTCACTCCCGCTCTCCCCGCCGCCACCGTGATGCTGTCTCCCGCCCCATACGCATCCCAGAACTTTCCACGCACATCCCACCCCAACGGTCGCCGACCAGCCGGCATCCCACACCCCCATCCAGACAGGTGTGCAATGACCGACTGAGACCACCTCGTCGGAACGACCAAAATCCTTCATTCTTGCGACTCGCCAACCGGGCCACCGGGCTCTCGGAGGTCCGGCCGCGTTCGTGGAGTGCGAGCCTCCCCGGCCGCCGATCAGCGATCCTGATTGACGCCAATCCGTGGCAGGCTACGGACACAGCCACGTGCCGTTGCAGTATGGGAACGGTCAGGACGGCGAGCCCGCCACCTGCTCGGGCTCGGTGAACCGCTGCCAGTTCCACTGCACCACCGACTCGAAGGGGCCCGCGAACACCGGCTCGACACCGCCGTTCTTCCAGCGTGCCTCCAGCAGCGGGCGGACGGCGGCCCCGACCGTCGCCGGGTCGGCGTCGAGGTAGGCCACGGTGACCCGGTGCGTCTGGTCCACCTGGTGCGAGGTCTGGTAGCCGGGTGCGGTGCCGTACAGGTAGACCCCGGCCACCCCGGGCACGGACAGCAGGCCGTCCACCCCGGCCCCGCGGAACTCGCTGTCGTACTCCTCGGCACGCGCCGGGTCGAGTCGCTCCACGACGAGGTAGACCCCCAGGTTCGGGCGCCACGGGACGGCGTGGTCGGAGATGAGGGTGCGCTCCGCCGCACGTGGTTCGAGCAGCTTGTACGCCCCGAGCATCAGGAACGGGCTGGGCTCGATGAACTTTCCGGTCTCGTTCAGCTTCTTGTTGAGAGCCTGGAACTCGACGAGATTCTGCTCGACCGGATCGGACAGCAGGTAGGAAACGAGGTTCTCGGCGTCGACCAGATGATCTGCCTGGGCGGCCCGCTGGGCGCGGCAGGCCGCCGTGGAATGCCACCGCTGCGCGTTGACGATCCCCGGGACCGTGAACTGCTCCGGCATGTGCCTGGTCGCATGCCATTCGAGGTACTCAGCCTCGGGAACACTCTTGGGAAGTCCAGTCAGTGCGATGAATCCAACCTTGACTCGGTTCAACGGAACACCTTCCGGGGCGACTCTGTCGGATGTGGTCTGATGGCTCAGGTCAGTCTTTTCAGCTCGGGTAGCCGGTCGGGCAGGCACAGGACGCCGTCCGCTGCCAGGCTTTCCATTTCGGCCGGGGTCAGCCCGAGCCCGGTGAGGATCTCCACCGCCTGGGAGCCCACCGGCCCGGGGCTGGCGCCCACGACGGGCGGGGTCTCCGACAGCCACTGGCCGATGCCGGGCCGCGGGACGTCCGCGCCGTTCGGGCCGCGCTCGAAATAGACCACGCCGCGGCCGTGCAGATAGCCGACCGCGTCGTCGATGGGCACGTGGTGGTGCGCGCCGATGCCGGCGCCGACCAGCCGGCCGACCCAGTGCGCGGCCGGCTCGCCGGAGAACCGGGCGGCCAGCCGCGCGGCGAGTGCTCCGCCCGGGTCCCGCCAGGTCTCCACGTCCCCGCCCGGCTCCGCCGCGTCGTCCGGCTCGAGGACGTCGCCCGGCTCCGCGGTGGCCTCCAGGCCGACGGCACGCAGCAGCCCGTTGACGTCCCGTTGCCCGGCCGCGAGGAAGAACCAGCCGTCCTTCGCCTGGTAGAAGCGCGCCAGGGCGGTCGCGCCGTGTTCGTTGCGCAGCGCGTCCGGCCCGCCGCCGTCCGCCGACTGGGCCTCCGCCGCCAGATGGACCGCCTGGTGGAAGGTGGACCCCTGCACCAGGGACGCCCCGACCTGCTGGCCGGCGCCGTCACGCAGGCGGGCGAACAGGGCGACCGCCACCGCGTAGGCGCCGAGGATCCCGGTGTCCGCGTCGTTGACCGGGGTCGGCTGGTAGAGCGTCCAGCCGAAACGCGCGCCGTAGCGCCAGCTCATGCCGGTCGCCGCGTTGCACTGGTTCTCGTAGCCACGGCGGTGCGCCCACGGCCCGTGGTGGCCGTAGGCGGTGATGGAGCAGTGCACCAGGCCGGGGTTGAGCACGCTGGTTCGCGCGTGGTTGATGCCGTAGCGGGCCTGCGACTTCAGGGTGAAGTTGGTGACCAGCACGTCCGCGTCACGGATCAGGTCGGCCACGAGCCGGCCGCCCGGCCCGCTCCGCGCGTCCAGCAGGACCGTGCGCTTGCCGCGGTGGAGCTGGCCGACGATGCCGTCCGTCACCGCCGGCACCGGGTTACCGATCTTGATGACGTCCGCGCCGAAGTCGGCGAGCACCCGGGCCGCCGTCGGGCCGGCGACCGCCTGGCTGAGGTCGAGGACGGAGTGCCCCTCCAGCGGAAGATCCACTGGCCGCGGCCGCGGCGCACCGGTTCGCGGCGGCGACACCCCGGCCCCGGGCACGGCTGGCCCGTGGGCGACACGCTTCCCAGCCCAGTGCCATTCACGCAGCTCGCCGAGCACGGCATCGCGGTCCTGGTCGGGCAGGTGCCGGGGCCTCGGCGCGGCGGGGGCCCGGCCCAGGTCGAAACCGCGGCCCGGCAGCACCAGCGGCCCGGCGAGCGGATCGTCCAGGGTGACGACGGCTCCGGACAGGCGTGCGTGCTCGCTGGCGACCCACTGCGCGGGGGTTCGGACCATGGCCATCGGCGTCTCGGCCAAGGTCGCGACCTCGTCCCACCAGGCCGCCGGGCGGCTGCGGACCAGGTCGGCGAACATCGTCATCGCCCGCTCCCGGTGCTCCCGCGCGAAGCCGCGGGTGGCGACGTCGATCAGGCCCTGGCGCTCCCACTCCGGCGCGGCCCCGGCGGCGACGAGCAGCGGAATGACGAACTTCGCGTACGGCGACAGGTCGACCATGCCGCCGTCGGCGCACTCGTAGGTGAGGTCACGCAGCAGGTGGCCGTCGCCCATCAGCGGGTTCTCGTACACCCGCATGCCCAGCATCGTGCTGTAGGCCTCGGCGAACGCCTCCGCCAGCGGGACCGCGACCAGCTGCCCCCGGCCCGATTGTTCCCGGGCGATCAGCGCCATGACCACCGACACTGCGCCCATCAGCGCCCCGAAGTTGGATGCGGTGGTGATCGGGCTGAACAGCGGCGCGGCCGGGTCCTCGACCCGCACCCGCCGGCGGCCCGACGGATCCCAGTGCTCGCTCAGCGGCCGGTAGCCGGCCACCGCCGTCTGGATCACTCCCTCCCAGGCCGCGAGTGTGGCCTTCTCGTCATCGCCGGCGAAGCCGGGCAGCGAGCAGTAGACGAGCCGCTCGTTGGAGGCACGGGTGGCACCCGGGCCGAGGCCCAGGCGGTCCATCACCCCGGGCCGGAAGTTCTCGACGAGCACGTCGGCGCGGGCGACCAGGTCCAGCGCGACCGCCCGGTCGGACGTCCGCTTCAGGTCCAGCGTGATCCGCCGTTTGCTGCGGTTGACGTAGGCGTCGAGCGGACCGGGCTCGGCCGCGGTGCGCGGCGAGTCGACGTGCACGACGTCGGCGCCGGCCTCGGCCAGCAGCAGCGCGGCGACCGGGCCGGCGATCTGGTGGCCGAAGTCGACGACCCGGATGCCCTCGAGGCCGGCGGGGCCGGTCAGGCCGGGCACGTCAGTTGACCTCGCGGGTGCGGCCGGCCCAGTAGGGGGCACGCAGCCTGAACTTCTGCAGCTTCCCGGTCGCGGTGCGTTCGAGCGCCGGCCGAAGCTCCACGCTGGTCGGGCACTTGTAGTGCGCCATCCGGGAGCGACAGAACTCGATCAGCTCGGCGGGGGTGGCGCAGGCGTCGGGTCGCAGCACGACCAGGGCCTTGACCGTCTCCCCCCACTTCTCGTCCGGGACGCCGATCACCGCGGCCTCGGCGACGTCCGGGTGCTGGTAGAGGCAGTCCTCGACCTCGATCGAGGAGACGTTCTCACCGCCGGTGATGATGACGTCCTTCTTGCGGTCGGTGATCGCGAGCAGTGGGCCGTCGAACGTGCCCCCGTCGCCGGTGTGGAACCAGCCGTCCCGGATCGCCGCCGCGGTCTGCTCAGGCTGCTCCCAGTAACCGTCGAAGACATGGTTCGACCGGGCGAGGATCTCGCCGGAGGCATCGGTACGCAGCCGGACCCCCAGCGCAGGGGCGCCGGCCTGCGCCAGCAGCCGGGCACGCTCGGTGGTCGGCAGCTTCTCCCAGCCGCGCCGGGCCCGGTTGACGGTGAGCAGCGGCGCCGCCTCGGTCAGCCCGTAGATCTGGATGAACTCCCATCCGAGCTGTTCCTCCACCCGGGCGACCACCGCGCTGGGTGGCGGCGCCCCGGCGACCACGATCCGCACCCGGTCGCGGCCCGGGACCGGGCGGCCGGCGGCGACCCGCGCGGACGCGGCGTCGAGGATCGAGGCGACCACCGCCGGGGCGCCGCACATCAGCGTCACCCCGTCCCGCTCGACCCGGGTGAGGATGTCCTCCCCGTCGATCCTGCGGATCACGACGTGCGTGCCGCCCATGCCGGTCACCGCGTAGGGCATCCCCCAGCCGTTGACGTGGAACATCGGCAGGGTGTGCAGCAGGACGTCGTGCTCGGTGACGGTGGTGTGCCAGCCGAACGAGGCCGCGTTCAGCCAGCAGGTGCGGTGGGTGAGGCGGACGCCCTTCGGCCGGGCCGTGGTGCCGGACGTGTAGTTGATCGTGCAGACGGCGTCCTCGTCGAGCTCCCACTGCGCCCATGCGGCGGACGCGGCGGCATCGGTGGGGTCCGCCGGGGCGAACAGCTCCGCGTCGGACACCCCGTCCAGCACGAGCCGGTGGGCGACCTTCACATCGGCCAGCGCGTCGGCGTGGTCCGGGTCGACCAGAAGCAGCTCGGCGCCCGAGTGGCCGACGACGTAGGACACCTCCTCGGCACCCAGCCGGTAGTTCACCGGGACCAGTACCCGCCCGCTGCCCGAGACCCCGAAGAAGGCGGTCAGGAAGCGGCCCGAGTTGGGCGACACGATCGCCACCCGGCCGCCCACCGGCACCCCGAGCCGGGCCAGACCGGCCGCCACGCCACGGGCACGTGCCGCCAGCTCGGCATAGCTCAGCCGGCCCAGTGAACCCGCCTGGCCTGGCTCGTCGACCAGCGCCAGCGCACCCGGATACACCGTCTCAGCCCGGTCCAGAAAGTCTCTGACCGTGAGCGCGACCTTCATGGGCGTCCTCCCTCCACGCGACCGGGTTGACAGTACAGGTACTTCAACCTAGTGTAAATATGGCCATCCTGAATACAAGCTGTCACACTCTTGTGGATCTCTCCGTGAGAGGGCTTGGAGCATTCGGAAAAGGCTGGTTAATTCGCCCATCACGGCGTAGGAGTGATTCACGCGTCGTCGGCGGTTCAGTATTGGGTCGAGGGCAGGGGTTCTTCGTGGCAGAGCGGATTCCGCTGGTGGACTATCTGGTTCTGGGCGGCGAGCCGCAGCTGGTCGCCCAGGAGTGCGAGCAGTGTTCGGCACGCTTCTTCGACCGCCGCAACGCGTGCGCGTCGTGCGGCGCCGCGGCGTTCCGGGCCGTCACGGTCCCGCGAGAGGGAACCGTCCACACGTTCTCGATCGTGTCGATGGCTCCGCCCGGTGTCCCGGTGCCGTTCGTGGCGGCCGTCGTCGACTGCGGCGGAACCAGGGTGCGGGGCTGCCTCGTGAACGTCGAGCCGCGCCCGGAGAACGTGACGCTCGGCATGAAGGTGCGGCTGACCACCGTGCCCGTGGGCGCCGACAGCGCGGGGGTCGAGGCCGTCGGGTACGGCTTCGAACCGGTCTAGACAGCCCACGGGTCCCCTGAGCCACGGCACCGCCACCGCCACCGGCGCCGGGCTCGTCAAGAAGATCGAAAGGACCGCGCCATGGCCCAGGATGTCTGGATCCTCGGGATCTCGATGACCAGGTTCGGCAAGCACCCGGACAAGGACGGCATCGACCTCGCCGCCGAGGCCGCGGCAGCCGCGCTCGCCGACGCGGGCATCACCATGCGCGACGTCGGCGTGCTCGCCACCGGCAGCCTGACCGGTGGCAGCTCCAGCTTCGGCCAGCTGCTGCAGAAGCAGATCGGGCAGACGGGCATCCCGGTCTACAACGTCGCCAACGCCTGCGCCACCGGCGCGACCGCACTGCGGGTCGCCATCATGGCGATCAGGGCCGGCGAGACCGACGTCGGGATGGCCGTGGGTGTCGAGAAGCTAGCCGGCGCCGGCCTGCTCGGCGCGCCCGGGCAGGCATCGGCGGGCGACGGCACCTGGTCGCGCCGAGGCCGGTTCGGCGCCGTCGCGCCGCTGGAGGGCCGGGTCGGCACCGACAGCATGCCGGGAGTGTTCGCCCAGATCGGCCTGGAGTACGGGCACCGCTACGGGGGCGCGAGCTTCGAGCTGTTCGCGCGGATCGCCGAGAAGAACCACGCGCACTCGACCCTGAACCCGCTGGCCGCGTACAGCCGCCGCTTCACCCTCGACGAGATCATGAACGACGTCATGATCGCCTACCCGAACACCCGCCCGATGTGCTCGGCGAACTGTGACGGCGCCTCCGCGGCGGTCGTCGTCAGCGGCAGCCGGCTGCGCCGGATGTCCCCCGAGCAGCGCAGGCGCGCCGTGAAGGTCAGCGCGTCGGTGCTCACCAGCGACCCGTGGCAGGACGGCTGCCAGGTGCTCCCGGACGTCAACACCCTCACCCGCTCCGCCGCCGCCCAGGCCTACGAGCAGGCCGGCATCGGACCGCAGGAGCTGGACCTCGTCGAGCTGCACGACTGCTTCGCCACCGCCGAGCTGGTGCACTACGACAACCTGATGCTCTGCGCACCGGGCGAGGCGGTCGGCTTCTTCGAGTCGGGTGCCACCTGGCGCGACGGGCGGATCCCGGTGAACGTCAGCGGCGGCCTGCAGTCGAAGGGCCATCCCATCGCGGCCACCGGTATCGCCAACGTCTGGGAGATCTGCCATCACCTGCGCGGCGAGGCCGGCGACCGGCAGATCGCCGGTGCCCGCGTCGGGCTCGCCCATGTCATCGGGCTGGGCAGCGCCTGTGGCGTACACGTGCTGGAGAAAGCCGCCGCCTGATGCCGCCCGCCCAGGACGGGCCGGTGCCGCCCCCGGCACCCGTGCCCACGCCGCCACCACCGTCGGTGGCACCGGCGCCATCGCCAGCGCCACCGGGGGTCTCGACGGCGCCGCCGGCACTCGATGCGCCGGCACTCGATGCGCCGGCGCCATCCACGACCGGGAGCCTGCTCGTCATGGCGGCGGCCGCGGCGGCGTTCTCCATCGCGCAGACCGCCGTGGTGCCGGGGGTCGGCGTGCTGACCGACGCCCTGGGCACCACCGCGGCGAACGTCACGTGGGTGTTCAGCGCCTACCTGGTCGCGGCGGCGATCCTCACCCCCGTCATCGGCCGCCTGGGCGACATGTACGGCCGGCGGCGCCTCCTGGTCATCGCCCTAACCGTGTTCGCGGCGGGCAGTGTGCTGTCGGCGCTCGCGAGCGACATCTGGCTGCTGGTGGCGGCGAGGACGGTGCAGGGCGCCGGCGGCGGCATCTTCCCGCTCTGCTTCGGCATCATCGGCGAGGCCTTCCCCGAACGCCGCCGCCCGGGCGCTGTCGGGTTGATCGCCGCGATCGCCGGCATCGGCGCCGGCGCGGGCCTGCTCGCGGGTGGGCTGCTCCTCGATCACGCCAGCTGGCGTTGGATCTTCTGGCTCGGTGCGCTCATGTCCGCCGGCGCGGCGGCCGGCTCCCTGCGGCTGCCTCCGGACTCCGCGTCGTCCCGCTCCCCGGGCCGGGTGGATGTGCCCGGTGCGCTCCTGCTGTCCGCCGGGCTGACCGCCCCGCTCATCGCGCTGACGCAGACCTCCGTCTGGGGCTGGGGCAGTCCCCGGACTCTCGGGCTGATGGCGGCCGGGCTGGCCGTCCTCGCGCTGTTCGCGCTGTTCGAGCTGCGCACGGCCGATCCGCTCGTGGACATCCGGCTGCTGGTCCGGCCGATCGTCGCGGCCACGAACCTCGCCACCCTGTTGGTGGGCTGCTGCATGTTCGGCGCGTTCGTCCTGGTCCCGCAGATCGCGCAGGCACCGCGCTCGGCCGGCTACGGCTTCGGCCTGGACGCCACCGGAACAGGCCTGCTGCTGTTGCCCGCCTCCCTGGCGATGCTGATCACCGGTTCGTACGCGGGGCGGATCAGCGGGTGGCTCGGGCGGCGCGCTCCCCTGATGGCCGGGTTCCTCACCGCCGCCGGTGGCCTGGCCCTGCTCGCGGTGGACCACGGCGAGCGGGTGGTCGTCGCGGTGCTCACGACCGTGGTCTTCACCGGCGTCGGCCTCGGCATGTCGGTGGTTCCCACCATCATCATCGAGGACGTTCCGGCGCGGACCACAGGCCAGGCCACCGGGGTGAACGCGCTGGTGCGCTCGGTCGGCGCGGCGCTGGGCTCGCAGGTCGTCGCCGCCCTGCTCGCGTCGAGCACGAACGCGGGCCGCCCACTGCCCACCGACAGCGCGTTCACCCGGGCGTTCTGGATCGCCGCCGGTGCCGCCGTCTGCGCGTCCTGCGCCGCCGTGCTGATCCCCCGCGATGGCGGTCCTCAGGAAGAGCCGCGGCGTTCCAGGCTCAGACGCCCGCCGTGATGCTGATGGGTGACCCGGCGGGAACGTCGCGCAGTGTTGTCGGGTGCTCGACGTACCGACCGGCCGGTTCCGCGGAACCGCCCCGGTTCAGCGGAACCGCCCCGGTTCAGCGGAACGGCCCCGCAGCGGAACCGCCCCGTGCCGCCGCCCGATCCGACCGGCGGCGGCGCCGCGGGCACCGCGGGCAGGCCGGCCGGCGTCAGGGAGACCTACGAGCCGGGTCGGGAAGTTTTCGGGTGAGCAGGGTGGCCCGAACCCGGCCGCCGAGCTGGCCGGGCAGCTCGAGAAGCGGGATCCACCGGAAGTCGGATACCTCCTCCTCGTTCGGGGATGTGGCGACCGCCTGGTCCACCGCCACCAGGAATCGAAAATCGTAATGAGTGTGCTCGGGCTCCACTTTGATCGGATTCGCCGGTATCACGTGCGCGTGCAGGTCGACCGGCCGTTCGAGAACGGGGCTGACGCTCCCGCCGGAAATCCCCGCCTCCTCGGCAAGTTCCCGCATCGCCGTAGCCAGCAGTGAGTCGTCCTCCGGCTCGATGTGGCCACCGGGCAACAGCCAGCGCTCGAGCCGGCGATGCCGGATCTGCAGAACCCGCCGGTCGGGGGTGACCACGACCGCCCCACAGGTCACATGGCCGGGCGTGGTCGCCCTCGAGGCCAGCGGCGCCTCACTGCCACGCGCCGTCTCCAACAGCGCGGCGAACGCCTCCGTGTCCGTCGGGTACACGTCGAGATAGGCGCTGATCGTGTTGGCGATGTCGTCGTTGCTGACGGGCATCTCGTCCACTCCTGGTCGGCACATCACAGCAGGAACCAGGAGATGATTTCATGCCCGGCCGGCGACCCGTGAAAGCCCGGGAATCCGGCCGCGCACGTCGGTCAGATTCGCCAGGAAACGCTGCCGGGGGTGGCGTCGTCGAACCGGATGACATCGAAGTCCGTGGTGACGTCGAAGGCAAGCTGGACAGTTGTCGGATCATCGGAAAAAGGTTCCGAAGGTCCCGTTATCGCCGATTCCGTCCACAGCGGGGTCGCGATCGTGTTCTCCGGCCCCAGCGCGGAGAAGACATAGGGGTCGGGCCACACGTAGTTGCCACGCACCGCGACCGTCACGTCCACAAGCAGATACGTGCCGTTGTCGGGTGTCCGCTGGAACTCCTCGGTGGGCGCGGTGGACTGCCTGTGCACGTTGCCCACGGTCAGCTCGACGACGGTCGGCTGGTCGCAGCCCAGCACCTGATACCTGAGCACGACTGTCTCCCCCGCGGCGAGGACAGGGTCGTCCTCATCGGGTGAACGCCGTGCCGAGTCGGGTACCGCGCCGCCCGTTTCTCCATAGCAGGCATCCGATCCGGACACCTCCACACCCTGCATGTCCGAGCTTCCGAAAAGATCGTCCCCTGTGAGGTCGACCCCGCAGTAGAGCGTGAGTGCGCTCAGCGCGACGGCGGCAGCGCTCAGCACGGTGACGACGATGAGCAACCAGCCGTGCCAGCGGGCCGGGCCCGGCGCCGGTGGCTGTGGCGGATACCAGCCGTACGGCGGCCACGGGCCCGGCGGCGGTGCCGGTGAGGGCGACGCCGGTGACGCCGGCATCGCCGCGACCGGCCCCGGAGCTGGTGGTGCCGCAGGTGGCGGCGGTGGCGCCATGGGCGGTGTCGGCGGAACCGGTGACGGCGGAACCAGCGCCCACGGATTCACCGGGCCGCCGGAGCCGCCGGAACCCTCCGGACCTGCCTGTTCCCGGCGCTTCCCTGCATCCTCGCCTGAATCCCCGCGCTCGTCCGCCACGCCCCGCCCCTCGGCCTGGAACCCGGATTCCCCGGGCCCCGAAACTAGATCGCCGAGATTATCAGGATAGATCGGCACAGATCCGTCAAGGTGGCTGGTCCGCTAATCGGGCAAACTGAGTGTTCCGTTCGCCACGGGAATCCGAACGTACGTTGGGTGAATGGCTGAGCGTCAGACCACGCGACGGTTCCCCGCCCCGCACCGGGCGACCGTGCTGCGCACGGAGCGTCTAACCCCGCACATGGTGCGGGTCGTCCTCGGCGGCCCCGGGCTAGCGCGCTTCTCCGCCGGTGACTTCACCGATCACTACGTCAAGCTGCTCTTCCCGGTGCCCGGGGTGACCTACCCGGAGCCGTTCGACATCCAGGCCGTGCGGGCCGAGATGCCGCGCGAGCACTGGCCCCGGACCAGGACCTACACCGTGCGCGCCTGGGACCCGGGCCGCCGCGAGCTGACCATCGACTTCGTCTGGCACGGTGACCGGGGCATCGCCGGGCCCTGGGCCGCCACCGTCGCCCCCGGCGCGGAGATCCTGTTCAACGGCCCGGGCGGCGCCTACTCCCCCGGCGCGGACGCGGACTGGCATCTGCTGGCGGGCGACGAGAGCGCCCTGCCGGCGATCGCCGCCTCGCTGGCCCGGGTGCCGGCCGGCGTGCCGGTGCATGCGTTCGTCGAGGTCGCCGGCTCGCAGGACGAGCTGAGCCTGGACGTACCGGACGGTGTCGAGGTCCGGTGGCTGCACCGCGGGGAACGGCCGGTCGGTGCGCTGCTGGTCGAGGCGGTCACCGCGCTGGAGCTGCCGGCGGGGACGGGGCAGGTGTTCGTCCACGGTGAGGCGGGCACGGTGAAGGCGCTGCGGCGGCTGCTGCGCGTCGAGCGCGGACTGCCGCCGGAGTGGCTGTCGATCTCCGGCTACTGGCGGGCCGGGCACGACGAGGATGGCTGGCAGTCCGGCAAGCGGGAGTGGAACGCCCAGGCCGAGGCCGAGGAACAGATCGCGCTCGCCACGCGCTGACGGGTCAGCACAAGGCCAGCGGCTCGGAACAGGGCCAGCGGCTCAGAACAGGGTCAGCGGCTGCGCCGGGATCGGTTCGGGCAGGGCGTCCAGCTCCGGCAGCCGGGCCCGGACGTCGTCGTGGAAACGCCGCGCGAGTCCGGGCGCGTCGGCGTTGTCCGGAGTGTGGATGAACATCGTCGGCGACCGGCCCTCGCGCAGCCAGCCGACGACGACGTCGACCCAGGGCCGCCAGCCCGCGACCGTCTGTTCGGTGTCGTCACGGCCCAGATAGCGGACGATCGGCCGGTCGGTCAGCGCGACGGACCGCGACGGTACCCGTGGCTTCTTGCTCCAGGCGTCCCGCTCGGCGTCGCTGGTCGGCGGGCTGGCGAAGAACGCCGTGGTGTCGAAGGGGATCCACTCGGCGCCCGCGGTACGCAGCGCCGCTTCGAGCAGGCTGGCCGCCCGGGGGCTGGCGAAGAACTCCGGGTGGCGGACCTCCACGGCGTACCGGTGGCCGTCGGGGAGCCGGCTCAGGAAACGGGCGAGCAGCGGCACGTCGACGGGACCGAAGGCGCCCGGCAGTTGGATCCACACCGCGTGCGCGCGGGTGCCCAGGGGCTCGATCGCGTCCAGGAAGCCACCCAGGGCCTCGTCGACGTCGGTCAGGCAGCGGTCATGGGTGATGATCTTCGGTAGTTTGGCCAGGAACCGGAAGTCCTCGCCGGTCTGGCGCGCCCAGGTTGCCACGGTCTCCCTGGTCGGGGTGGCGTAGAAGGTCGTGTTCCCCTCGACCGCGTCGCACCAGCTGGCGTAGGCGCGCAGGCGCTCGTTCGGCGGCAGCGGATGGGCCAGGAAGCGCCCCTGCCAGGACCGGTGGCTCCACATCGCGCATCCCACGGCAAGACGCATCCGAGTGAATCCCTCCTTGACGTCCTCCCCGGCCTGAAGGCGCACTGTATCCACCCGATTCTGGCGCGGTGACGCGGCGCCGCGCGGCCCGCGCGGTTCCGCGGAACCGCGCGGGCCGCGGCGATCGGTCAGGCCGCCGGCACGGGCTTCGCGCCGCGACGGCTGTTGATGCCGAAGGTGGTGATCGCGGCCACCGCCGCGGCCCCGGCGCACAGGGCGAACAGCTGCTGGTAGCCGTCCAGTGACGGGAGCTCCGCGGAGCCGACGGCGACCGTCCGCGCCGCGAGGATGCTGCCGCCGATGGCGCTGGCGAGCGAGCTGCCGATCGACCGGAACAGGGCGTTCAGGCCGTTCGCCGCCGCGATCTCGGTCGGCGGCGTGAAGGCGTTGATGAGCGACGGCATGGCCGCGTAGCCGATGCCCGTCCCGATCCCGACCACGGCGTTGCAGGCGATGATCTGCCACAGCTCGTCGGTGAACACGATGCGGGTGCACCAGCCGACGGCCACGATGACGGCTCCCAGCGCGAGGGTCTGCGCCCCGCCGCGCAGTGCCACCAGCCGGGCCGCGACCGGCGCGAGGAACAGCATGCCCAGGCCGCTCGGCAGCATCACGAGGCCGCCGACGACCATGGACGAGCCGAAGCCGTACCCGGCCTGCTCCGGTGCCTGCACGAACGACGCCGTCCCGATCATCGAGGCGAAGAGCGCGAAACCGAACAGCATCGAGGCGACATTCGTCATCAGCAGCGGGCGGCGCAGAAACGCGACCATGTCGACCAGGGGATCGTTGATCCGTCGCTCGACCACGCCCAGCGCCACCAGCAGCACCACGCCGAGCAGCAGCAGGCCGATGACCCAGGGCGAGCCCCAGCCCCAGTTGGCGGTCTCGGCGAGCGGGAGCATCAGCGCGACCAGGCCGGCGCTCAGCAGCGCGGCGCCGACCAGGTCGACCCGGCCACCGGTGCGGCTGGGCGCCTCGGGGACGAAGGCCAGCACGGTGAGGAACGACAGGGCGCCACCGACCACCAGGATCCAGAACAGCACGTGGAAGTCCGCGTGCTCGGCGACCAGACCGGCCAGCGGCAGGCTCAGCGCGGCGCCGACGCCGAGCATCGAGCTGATCAGCGCGATGGCCGAGCCGACCCGTTCCTTCGGCAGCAGCGAGACCAGCAGGCTGATCCCGAGCGGGATCGCCGCCGTGGACAGGCCCTGGATGGCACGCCCGACGATCATCAGCGCGACGTTGCTGGTGACCGCGTCGATGAGTGAGCCGACGGCGAGCGTGCCCATCGCGATCAGCAGCATCCGGCGCTTGCCGAACATGTCACCGAGGCGCCCCATCACGGGGACGGCGACGGCGGCGACGAGCAGCGTCGAGGTGAGCAGCCACTCCACGTTGGTGTGGGTGGTGTTCAGCTCGGTCGGCAGGATCGCCAGCACCGGCACCAGGATCCCCTGGGACATGGACACCATGAGGGCCGCGAAGCCGACGACGGCGAGCTCGAGGGTCGCCCGGCCGGAGGTGGTGTGGGCACGGATCTCCACCTCGGCCCGCGCGGCGGTTGTGGCCTGGACGGTTGTGGCCCCGACGGTGGTCGCCGCCGGCGCGGACGCCTCTGTCATGCCTGGTCCTCACATCGATCAATAGCGGAAGAATTTCCTCCGTTTACGCTAGCACGAACGGAGGATGCACCTCCGGTTGGCCCCGGTGGCCGAGCTGGGAGCACGCTTGACAGCAGGCAGGAGGAGGATCAGGCCGATGCCATCGACAGAGCGGCCATCAACAGAGGGGCCATCAACAGAGCGGCCATCGACACCGCCGCACCGGCTGCGCGCCGACGCGCGCCGCAACCGCAGCGCCATCCTCGCCGCGGCCACCGCGGCGTTCACCGCGGACGGGCCCAACGTGCCCATGGAGGAGATCGCCCGCCTCGCCGGTGTCGGCGTCGGCACGCTCTACCGGCACTTCCCCGACCGGGAGACGCTGACGTTGGAGGTGGCGCGCGACAGCGTGAGCGAGATGCTGGACCACGCCCGCCGGGCCCAGGCCGAGGAGCCCACCGCCTGGGGCGCGCTCGTGCGCAGCCTCGGCGGCTTCCGCGCGCTGAGCCTCACGGTGCGCATGCCCGGGCTCTTCTCGGGGGCGACGGCCGCCGCGATCGAGGCCGACGAGACGATCAGGCGGATCCGCGCGGAGCTCATCGAGATCACGGACACGCTGGTCCGAGACGCACAGCGGGAGGGGGCGCTGCGCCCCGACGTCGGCGGCGGCGACGTCACCCACCTGTTCACCCTGCTGCTCCAGAGCACGAACGGATCACCCTGGCAGCCCGACGAGATCGCCTTCGAGCGAGCCCGCGGGATCATCCTCGACGGCCTGCGGGCCCGGCCCGACGCAGCCACCGGCGGCCCACCGCTGCCCGGCCGGCCACTGTCCACCGCCGACCTGGACCCCCGTACGGAATGACGGGGGCGTGGGAGCGTGTGGGCCACGACTCCCGCACGTTCGTTCGTGGCTGCTAGTCGACCTGTAGTGCGATGCGCAGGAGATCCTGCTCCGGGGGCAGTTGGGCGCCGGCGTCGATGCGCACCTGGTGCAGGGTGCCCGTCCACGGGAACGGCGGGCGGTAGCCGTCGCTCACCGGCAGCCCGCGGTCCTGCCCGAGATGGATCGACGCGCCGCCGTGCTGCCAGACGAACGGCAGGCTGTCGTCGACGTGGGCGGCGCCGACGACCTCCCCGTCGATCAGCGCCTCGATGTGCAGGCCGCCCGCCGGATCAGGCCGCAGCTCCAGCCCCGCCGTGTGCCGGCCGGGCGGCAGCGGCCGGCCCGCCGACACCGCGATCTCGCTGCTGGGCAGGGCCGCCACGGCGTGCAGGACGCCACCGACCACGTAGGCGGCGAAACCGCCGTTCCAGTCGCCGAGCGCGAACAGCACCCCGTTCGCCTCGTCGGCGGACGCCGGCACCTCGACGTCCGCGGTGATCCGGCCACCGCCGAACAGCAGCGGCAGCGCGTCGTCGGAGACCGGGCCGCCGGCCGGATCCAGCACCAGGCTCTGGCCGACCGGGTACTCCCGCGGCAGCAGGTCACCGAAGCGGCCGGCGATGCTGTCGACGATCGGCATCACCTTGTTGGCGCCCGCCTCGACGAACCACTGCCGTTCCAGGCCCCGCACGACGTCCGGATGCTTCTCGGCCAGGTCGTGCGCCTCGGAGAAGTCCTCGTCCAGCCGAAACAGCGACCACCGGTCGGTCTCGAAGTCGCGGCTGCCCTCCATCAGCTGCTCCTCCTCGATGACGCCCTGCGAGACGTGGTCGGTGGTCGCCTTCCAGCCGTCCGCGACGATCGAGCGCGATCCGAGCATCTCGAAGTACTGCGACGTTCGCGGGCTCGGCGCCGCCGGGTCGTCGAAGGTGGGCAGCAGGCTGGCGCCGTCCACCCGCTGCTGCGCCGCGCCGTCGACGGACTCGGGCAGCGGCACGCCACAGGCCTCGAGCACGGTCGGCATGATGTCGATGACGTGCGCGAACTGCCCGCGCACACCGGTGGCGGCACCACCGTCGCCAGCCCCGCCACCGGTGCCCGGCGTGATCCCGGCCGGCCAGTGGACGATCATCGGCACCCGGGTGCCACCGAGCCAGGTGTAACGCTTCCACAGCCGGAACGGTGTGTTGCCGGCCCAGGCCCAGCCCCAGGCGTAGTGCGGGTAGTGGCGCTGCCCGCCCCAGTCGTCGAGGCGGCCCAGGTTGTCGGCCAGATCGTCGACCACCCGGTGGGTGAAGCTGTGCTCGTTGGCGGTTCCCGACACCCCGCCCTCGGCGCTCGCGCCGTTGTCGGACATCACGAACAGCAGCGTGTTGTCCAGGACGCCGAGCTTCTCCAGCGTGTCGACGACCCGGCCGATCTGCGCGTCGGTGTGGCTCAGGAAACCGGCGTAGACCTCGTGCATCCGGGCGAAGACACGGCGCTCGTCGGCCGGCAGGTCAGCCCAGGCCCGCACCCAGGACGGGCGTTCGGTCAGCGTCGTCCCCGCGGGGACGACGCCGCTGGCGAGCTGCCGGGCGAAGACCTCCTCGCGCCAGCGGTCCCAGCCGTGGTCGAAGGCGCCGGCGTAGGCATCCGCCCAGGAACGCTCGACGTGATGCGGGGCATGCATCGCGCCGGGGGCGAAGTAGAGGAAGAACGGCTTTCCGGGCGCCGACTGCTGCTGGTTGACCACCATCCGGATCGCCTCGTCGGCGAGGTCCTCGGTGAGGTGGTAGCCGTCGGAGGGCCCGGCCGGCGGCTCGACGTAGGAGTTGTCGCGGACCAGCTCGGGCGCCCAGTGGTTGGCGTCGCCGCGCAGGAAGCCGTAGTAGCGCTCGAAACCCAGCCCGAGCGGCCACCTGTCGTACGGCCCGGCCGAACTGCGCTCACCACCGGGGACGAGGTGCCACTTCCCCACCGCCATCGTGTTGTAGCCGGCACCGCGCAGCAGCCGGGGAAGTGCGGCGGCCGAGCGCGGGATGCGGGCGGTGTAGCCGGGAGCTCTGGTCGCGAGGTCCGCGAGGAAGCCCATGCCCACCGCGTGGTGGTTGCGCCCGGTGAGCAGCGAGGCGCGGGTGGGCGAGCACAGCGCCGTGACGTGGAACCGGTTGTACCGCAGTCCCCCGGTGGCCAGCCGGTCGACGTTCGGCGTGGAGAACCCCGAACCGTAGCTCCCGAACTGCGCGAACCCCAGGTCGTCGAGCAGGATCACGACCACGTTCGGCGCACGATTCGCCACAGGAGTCCCCATTCCACGCAATGCCGACCAAGAATGTCGCAAAGACCGCGGCCGTCAGCACACCCCACGGCGGCCGACGCAGTCAAGCGTGGCCGTCCTGCGCGGTGAACCGGATTCCTCCCCGGCCTGAAGGCCGGGGCATCCTCCCGGAATCTCGTGATCGTGATCGTGATCGCCGCGCGCGACCGGACCCGTCCCGAGGCGGCGTTGCCCCGGCGCCACCGGGTCAGATCGTGACCGAACGCTCCCTCTCGTCGACGTCAAGGGCGGCGGCGATGCCGTCCCACAACTGCAGGCGCGCCCGCAGGGCGCGTCTCGTCACGGCTACGCACTCCGACCAGCGGGCGTCGTCCTCACCGCAGAGATCCGCCAGCATCTGCATTGCCATCGGCGTGTGCTGCTCGCCGTCGACCTCGATGTGCCGGGCGAGATAGTCGTGAAAGGTGCGCAGGCGGATCTCGTTGTTCGAGATCACCTGGGCGAACATGTCCGGAATCAGGTCCTCGCGCCCGAAGGCGAACGCCGCGGCCTGGCAGTGGACCGGCGTCTCGGTGATGATGCTCCAGGTCTCCTTCATGAAGCTCGAGGCGGGTGCCGGCACCTCGGCGAGCACCGCGGCCTCGGCGATCGGAACCCCCACCCTGACCGCCTCCAGCAGGCGATCGATCCCGTCGGTCCGCGCACCGGCCTCGATCATTCCGATCCGGTAGAGCTCGAAGTGACTTGTGTAACCGGCGTCGAGCTCGTCGCTCTCCTCCACGAGGACGATGTCGTTGATCAGCCGGCGGCTCGAGACGGGCCCGCTCGGAACCCAGGGAAGGTCGATGCAGGTAAGGGAGCGCTGCAGCGAGGTCAGCAACGACATGAAGTCCCAGACCGCATATACGTGGTGCTCCATGAAGATCTGAACGTCACGAAGAGTGCGAATACGCTGGTAAAGCGAGTGTGCCGTGACCTCGAGACGGCTCTGGTTGATCATCTCCCGTATGCTGTCGATGCTGGAGTGCTGTTTACCCCACGAGTAGCGTGACATCTGTCCCTCACTAGGTCGAACTGGCTGTGGCGGCGGCGGTGTCGTCGACGCGGCCGGGACGCGCCGGCCTGCGCGACCGTTGTCAGAGACGGCGGGCGACAAGCAGGTGGACGTCCAGCTCAAGCGGCCGGACGTCATCGAGCGCGAATCCCTCGTCGGCCAGCAGCTGGGCATAGCTTTCCCGGGAGCGCTCCCGTCCATGACCCATGACCGCGAGCATGTGCAGGTCGAACCCGGCGGCAAGCGACGGCGCGGCGCCGGCGGGGGGCAGCAGGCGCTCCACCACCAGCAGGGTGGCCCCCGGCCGCGCCGCCTCGTGTATGCGCCCGAGGATCCGCCGGCAGTCCGCGTCGTCGAAGCCATGGAGGATCCGGGAGAGAACGTAGGCGTCTCCCCCCTTCGGCGCCTGCGCGAAGAAGTCACCGGAGACGGTCTGAGCGCGATTCCCGAAGGGCTGGAGGTTCCGCTCGGTGGCCGCGCTGGCCACCACGTGCTGCGCGTCGTAGAGAACTCCCCGCAACGACTCGTCCGACCGCAGGATCTCGGCGAGCAGACCGCCGGTACCGCCCGCGACGTCCACCACCGTGGTCTGCGCGGGAAAAGCGTGGGCCGCCGGTACACGTGCGAAGAAGGAGGCGCCACCGGCCATCGTGGCGTCGTAGCGAGACGCCGTCTCCGAATGCGCGGGAAGGTAGTCGAAAAGGCTCCTGCCAAAGACTTTCTCGAAGCCTGAGATGCCGGTGGTGAGCGCGTTCAGCAGCTCACCCCAGGCAGCGTAGAACTCGCTGCCGTAGAGAACTGTCAACGCGTTCAGCGAATCCGCGGTGTCCGATCGCAGCAGCTCTCCGACCGGCGTCAGGGAGTAGCCGCCCGCGGGATCGTACGTCAACACGTCGAGGTCGACGAGGAAACGTAGGAGACGAGTGACCGGATCGACCTGGAGGGCAAGTTCGGCTGCCAGGTCAGCCGCGTTCCGGGGCCCGCCGGCCAGTCGGTCCGCGATACCGAGTGCCGCGGCCGCGTGTATCGCCTGGGTTCGCCAGTACCCGGTTGCCAGCTCGATCAGGGTACGGGCACTGGTGGAGTCTGTCGTCACCGGAGCTCCTGGGTTAGCAGGTGGTTTTCCGTCATTTCCGTTCGGCGACCAGCCGACTGAGGACCGAGCGCTGGATCTTCGCGGTCGACGTTCGTGGAAGCTGGTGGAAGGGCAGCTCCACGGGCTCCGCCATGTCCGGGAGCCCGTCGATCGCCCGCGCCCAGCGGGCCCGGTCCAGCGGTCCGTCATCACGCGTGCACACGACCGGGACGGGCTCGCCCTCGGGACCGGCGACGATCACGATCTCCCGCAGCTCGGTGAGGCGGCCCATGAGGATGTCCTCGGCCTGCAGGTTGCTGGGCATCGACGCGATCTGGTCGACCTCGCGGTCGATCAGGTAGAGCAGACCTCGCCGGCTTCGGTAGCCCATGTCACCGAGCCGCCACCAGCCGTCGCGGAGCTGGCTCGCGAAACGCTCGTCCTCGCCGAGGTAGGTCAGCGCGCGGCCGCGGCTGCGCACCTCGAGGTGGCCCGCCTCACCCGGCCGGACCCGCCGCCCGTCCGCGCCGACGACCCTCAGCCTGATGAAGCCGGGCAGTGTGAGCCCGACGCAGCGCCCGTCCGCCTGGGCGGCTCCGCGACGGGTGAACCATCGGCCGGCCACAGGTCCCGTCTCGGACTGCCCGTAGAACGCGAGCATCAGCGGCCGCCGGTGTTTCGAGGCGGACAGGAGCCTGGCGACGGTCCGCGGATGAATCGCGTCGAACGTAGCGGCATAGTATTTGATGCTCGACAGGGGCTGGCCGGGCGCGTCGACCAGATCCTCCCAGTCGATGAAGGCGTTGGGATGGGTTTCGATGAATCCAGGACGGGTCCGGACGAGCAGTGGCCCGACGGTCTCGGGAGCCGAGTCCGAGGCGATCACCAGCGGATTTCCGTAACGCAGGAAGACGCCGAGAGCATGGTAGAAGCGAGAATGCACGAAGGTCAGACAGAAAGCCACCTTGAGGCGTTTCCTGACCGGCGAGGCGATCGCCAGCTGCGGAATCAGCCGATGCCAGAGCGCCCCGGCACAGTGCACCACCAGCTTGGGAACACCGGTGGTTCCCGAACTGTGCGTGATGAGCGCCGGCTCCTTCGGATGCAGCAGCACCGGATCCCGCGGCGGCGAGCCCGCATACCCGCCCAGGCGGACCACCGGCGACGGCGCGCCGCTATGATCGTGAAGCGGGTGGTCGACGGCCCCGTTGCGGACGGCCCCGTCGTCGAGGACGACCTCGCCGTCGACGGCGTGCCCGTCGTCGACCAGGACGCTGCCCCGGACCACAAGCTCCTGCGCCGCGAGCGGGCCGGCGAGCGTCTCCGTGTCGGTCAGCAACCACGGCCGGTCCAGCCGACGGATCAGCTCGGTCGCGATGTCTCCGGGCAGAGCCGGTGCGAGCAGGGCGGGAACCGCGCCGATCCGGGCCGCCGCGCAGGCGAGGAGCGCGATGTCGAAGTTGTTCTGCTTGTAGATCGCCACCCGCTCGGCGGGCCGGATGCCGATCGCCCAGAGGCGCGCCGCCAGGTCCGCGACCAGGGTGGCGAGATCGCCGACAGTCGCCTGCGGAGCGTCTGGCGCGCAGCCCAGGGGCTGGTCGAGGCTCACGGAAACAGCGGGATGTGCGTCAGCGGCCTGATCGAACATGCGGCCTATGTAGAAGGCACGCACTCCTGTGTTGAGATCGGCGGACACGTCGCGTTCATCTCCTGAAGATCGCTCAGCGGAGGCCGGCCGGATCTGGACCGAGCCACGTCGTCGAGGCGGGCGTCGCGGTGGGATGCGGGACTTCTGGACGGCCGGCCGGGCTGGAGCCCGGGCTGGCGGGCGGGTTCTCGGCGGCGAAGAGGCCACTGCGCAGCTGGAAACGGCGAAGCTTTCCCGAGGCGGTGCGTGGGAGGGCGGGCACAAGATGGACGGTCCGGGGAACCTTGAACGGCGCGAGGCGTTCCCGCGCGAAACCCACCAGATCCTGTTCGAGCCGGCTGCCGGACTCCTCCGGCCGGCGCGGCACCACATAGGCCCGCAGCCGGGTCGCGCCGGTCTCGTCGGGAACCGCGGCCACGGCGACCTCGGAAACAAGCGGATGTGCGCCGAGAACCCCCTCGATCTCCAGCGGTGACACCGTGATCCCGCCGACCATCTCGAGATCGTCAAGCCGCCCGAGATGTACGAAGGTGCCGTCCGGGTTACGCATCCCGCGGTCGTTGGTCGCAAGCCAGCCTCCGCGAAGGGCCGCCGCGGTCTGCTCCGGCCGGTTGAGGTAGCCGATCATGAGGGTCGGCCCGGTGACCCACAGCTCACCGACGGTCCCGTGGGGGCACGGCCGGCCCTCGGGATCACGCACCTGAACCGTGAAGCCGGGCACCGCACGCCCGACCGTGCCCGCAACGTTGGCGTCGACGCCGTTCGCCACGAAGGCGCACCCCACCTCCGTCTGCCCGAGCTGCTCCAGGACCGGGGCGCCCAGCAGGTCGGACGTGCGCCCACCGAGTTCCAGGCTCAGCCGTTCGCCGGCGGACACCGCCGCCCGGACCGAGCCGAATGAGGCGGGTTCCGCCGAACGCCCCAGGCCCGCGAACGCCGACGGGACCGCGTACAGCAGGGTCACCCCGTGTCGACTGACAAGCTCCTCGACGGCCTCCGGGCCGGGACGTTCTCGCAGGAGCACAACCGACCCACCCGAATACAGCGGGAAAACCAGGGAGTTGCAGAGGCCATAGCCGAAATAGAGCTTCGACACGGACAGCGTCACATCGGTCGGCCCGGAACGCAGCAGCGCCTCGCCGATGCTCTGATGGTAGAAGCGGGGGTTCCCCTGCCGGAACATCGCCCCTTTCGGGGATCCCGTCGTCCCGGACGTGTAGGTGAGATAGAGAGGCTCGTCGGTACGCACGACCGGCCCGGCCTCGGCCTGATGTGCCTCGGCCAGCAGCTGATCACCACTGCGCACCACGGTGGCCGTGAACCGGGAGCAGATCTCCTCGTCCGCGACGACGATTCCCGCGGCGCAGTCGTCGGCCATGAATCCGTGGTCGTGCGCGGTCAACAATGGGTTCACCGGGACGGCGGTCGCTCCGCACCGCACGGTTCCGAGGAAGGTCGCCACCCAGGCGGGCCCGTCGGACAGCGCGATCAGCACCCTGCGGCCGGGCCCGGCGCCATGCCGGACCAGCACCTGACCGACTCGCGCGGCCAGGTCGTGTAACTCCCCGTAGGTGATCACCTGGTCCTCGAACAGGAGGGCCGGTCGGTCCGTCCAGCCCCGGGACCGCGCCAGGTCCGCCAACTCCGCGGCCAGGTTCCTGGGCGGCCGCCCGTTCATCGCGGGGCTCCGGAGAACGCGCGCTGCCCGGAGACGGCCCGGCCGGCCGCCGGACTGGCCACCGCGCGGACGGTCGTCGCCGCCTTGAGCAGCATCTCGTCCAGTTCCTCGCCGGGATCGGAGTCCAGGACGATCGCGCCCCCGCTGCCGACATGCCAGACGTCGTCCACCAGAACCGCGGTGCGGATGACGATGCTCAGGTCCGCTGTCCCGTCGCAGCCAAGAAAGCCCAGCGCCCCTGAGTAGATACCACGGGCGTCGGTTTCGAGCGTGTCGATGATCTCCATTGTCCGCAGCTTCGGGGCACCCGTCATGGAGCCCCCCGGAAAACAGGCCCGCACACAGTCGATCACACTTCGGCCGGTTCGCAGCCGTCCGCGCACGGTCGATACCAGCTGATGCACGGTCGCATAGGTCTCGGTCGCCATGAGGCGCGGCACGTGCACGCTGCCGATCTCGCAGACCCGACCGAGGTCGTTGCGCAGGAGGTCGACAATCATGAGGTTCTCGGCCCGGGTCTTGGGGCTCGTCCGCAGTTCGTGACACAGCTGGAGGTCATGCGCGGCGTCCTTTCCCCGCGGCGCCGTCCCCTTGATCGGCTTGCTTTCGACCCAGCGATTTCTGTCGATACGCAGAAACCTCTCCGGTGAGGAGCTGGCGACCTCGACCCCGGCAAGCCGGAGATAGGCCCCGTAGGGCGCCGGGTTCCATCGCCGAAGCGCGAGATACGCCGCCAGCCCGTCGTCCACGGCCGGCAGGCGCACCATGTTGGTAAGGCAGATCTCGTAGCTCTCCCCAGCCACGAGCTTCGCCTGACAATGATCGATGTCGGCAAGGTATCGGGCTCGGTCACGGCTCAGGTAACCATTGACCAGCGCCCGGTCGAGAGGCGGCGGATTCGACGTCCCGGCCGGCCTGGGAAGAACCTCCCCGGAATCACTGAGCAGTGCCAGGCGCGCGGCGGTCGACTCGATCCAGTCCGACGTGCCGTCCGCCTCCAGGGCCAGCAGGTAGGTGGTTTTCTCCTCGTGGTCGATGGCGATCATCCGGTCGACGAACATCCAGGCCGCGTCGGGCGCGCCCGAACGATGCGCGTTCGTCGCCCCGAGATCCGCCTTGAGTTCATAACCGAAGTAGCCGACATACCCGCACCGCAGGTCGAAGGGCAGGTCGGGGCCTTCGATCCGCCGCTCGGCCAACGCCTCCTCGAGATAGTCGAAGATTGTTCCGGGTACCAGGCTGACCTCGCCCCGAGAACGTACCGAAACGTGCGGATCACCTACCTGGTAGGACACCACTTCACCCAGCGGGCCACCGGCGTCGCCCAGGAAGGAGAATCTGGCGAGCCCTTCGGGGCGATAGGAGCTGTCGAGCCAGAACGCGTCGGGCGACTCCCCGTACAGTTCACGGAATGCCGCCGGCGCGTCGGCCGCACCGGGCAGCGTGCGGACGTTCAGCCGATGAAGCCGGCCGGTCCGGGACGCGGACACGGGACCGGGCTGCGCCCTCCCGTCGTCCTCACGGCGCCGCGGAAGCACCCTGGTCCTGCCGGTCGGCCGGACCGCTCCCCGCCCGCCAGCACTTCGACCCGGCCGTGCGAGCTGCTCTGTCAGGGCACGAAAGTTCGCCAACAGCTGTCTTCCGTGCTCTGTCGCGACCGACTCCGGGTGGAACTGGACGCCCCACAGAGGCCGGGAACGGTGCTCGACAGCCATGATCACATCGTCCTCGGCCCAGGCGACGGCGCGCAGGCCCACGGGCAACGGGTCCGCGAGGGCCAGGGAGTGATAGCGCACCGCGAGAAAGGTGCTCGGAATGTTCTGGAAGAGCCCCGTTCCGTCATGGCGGACCGAGCTGAGAAATCCGTGCCTTGGTTTCGGCGCCGGCTGGACCCGAGCTCCCTCATACGCCCCGATGCCCTGGTGGCCCAGGCAGACACCCAGCACGGGCACCTCGGCCTGCGCGATGACCTGTGCCGAGATCCCGAAATCCCGGTCGACATCCGGACGTCCCGGACCGGGCGAAATGATCACATTGTCGTAGACGTCCAGCCGACCGAGCTCTTCGAGCGAGGTGTCATTGGTGATGACCGCCGGCTCCACGCCGTTCACCTCGGCTACGAGCTGGAACAGGTTATATGTGTACGAATCGAAGTTGTCGATCAGCAGGGTTCGCACCGGATTCCCCTAGCTCTGGACGTGAAGATGCCTGCGTCGAATCACGCGGACCATGCGGCCGGCAGCCCGGACTGGCCCACGATTTCCCGGCGGAAGCCGGCGGGCATGGGCCAGGATCACGAAAAGAAGGACATGCCACACGCAGGACTTCCACCCCGGAGGATCCGTGGATCCAAGGAGAAGCCAGATGCCGTGGCCGACGAAAACGCAGGCGAGTGGATATCTCGCGGAAGGCGTTCGCCCAAATGCAACCCGGGCGAAGCTTATAGCCCGGGTTCCCTGGATGCAACAGCGTTCGCGAATGTCACCCGAAATGCCAGGTCAGCGGCCACGACCGTACCGATGTCGTGCATGTGCGCCGCCAGGACCCGCAGCCGGCCCAACCCACCGGGGGACGTGAGACAGATCACCCCACCCACCATCAACGGCGGCGAACCAACGCTGATGCCCTGCTGGGGGCACCTGTTCTTCCATTTCTGCCGGACCGGCCGGTGCGACGCCCGCTTTCACCCGGCGGTTGACATGCTCCGGACTCGCTCTCGTAATGTCATGGCGCCGCTCTGAGGACTTCGGGCGGGCTGCGACATTCCGCGGAGAGGAAGATCATGACGACCCCTGCCCGGAAGAAGGAGCAGTACCCGGTGCTCGTCGTCGGTGCTGGGCCGGTTGGCCTGGCGACCGCCCTGGCTTTACGTTCGTTTGGTGCTCCGGTGATCCTGCTCGAAGCTCGGGAGGCGGACGCCACCCGGCCGGGCAGCCGCGCGCTGTATGTGCACGGTGAATCGCTGCGGTTGCTTGGCCTGGCCGACCCCCGCCTCGCAGCCGACCTCAGCGAGCACGGGATCCTCTGGACCGCGCGGCGCACGCTGTTCCGGGGCCGGGAGGTATATGCCAAGCAGTACCCGCGGCCTCGAGCCGGTCGTCCTGTCCCCTACACCAGCCTTCGCCAGGTGGACACCGAGGGCTTTCTGCGCGCGGCGTGCGCACGGGCTGGCGTCGACATCCGGTGGGGCTCGCCCGTGATCCGGCTCGACGCCGCCGACGACGAGGTCACGGTCGAGGTCGAGAGTGGCCGGTCCTTCACCACCCGCTATCTCATCGGTGCGGACGGCCCCCGCTCCACGATCAGGCGGCTCGCCGGCATCGGCATGCAGGGCGAGAGATCCGAGGGCTTCCATGTCACGGTGGACATCGCGGACACCGGGCCCGACGCGTTGCCACCCGAGCGGACCTTCCACTACGAGCATCCCGGGACCGATGGCCGGCATCTGATGCACGTGCCGTTCCCGAACGGCTTCCAGCTCGATCTGCAGTGCCGTGGTTCCGACCGGGCCGAGGACTTCGACTCACCGGAGGCGCTCGCGCGCTGGCTACCGAAGGTGGTCGACGGCAGATATCTCGAGTCGGTGCTGTGGACGGCGACCTACCGGTTCCAGCGGGTCGTGGCCGACTCGTTCGTCGACCCACATGGCCGGATCCTGCTCGTGGGCGAGGCGGCCCACCTGTTCCCACCGCTCGGCGCACGCGGCATGAACAGCGGTTTCGCGGACGGAGACGAGGCGGCGCGGGCCGTCGTCCTGGCCCTCGCCGCGAGGTCAGCCGGCCAGGCGGACGAGGCGGTGCGCCGGTTCGCGACGACCAGGCGGGCCGCCGCGCTGCGCAACAGCCAGGCCGCCGGCACCGCGCTCGTCCACCTGCAGGCGACCCGGCCGATCCTGCGGACCCGGCAGCGGACCGCCGCGGCACTGGCGCCATGGATACCGTCCTGTGGCACATGGCTGGAACGGGCGGTGTACGGTCCACGCCGTCCGGCCACCGACACCGCGCTGGCAGGCAGGTACTGAGTGTCCAGCGACCCGGGCCATGCCCCACCGTGGACGCACGGCGCGTCCGAGGCCGGCCCTCGCGCCGGCCGGCCGGCCACGACGACACCGGAGGGCCTGTACCTGTGGTCGGCCTCCGGCCTGCGCCGAAGCACCGAGGAGGCTGGCGCCAAGCTGCTCGCCGCGGACTCCTGGCTGGTCTCGGAGGGGCGAGCCCGAACCCTGGACCGCCACAGGGAAAGGTTCCTCGCGGCCTGCCGGGCCAGTCGCCGGGGCACCGCCGAGGCGGACGAGGACATCGCCTTCTTCTGGACCGCCGCCATCACGCAGATCCCCCGCGGGGGCAGTTGGTTCCCGCGGATCGAACTGGTGGACCTGGCAGGACACCGGCGGCTGCAGGTCCGTATCCGCCCGGCACCGCCGCTCGGCACCGGGGTGCGGGTATGGGGTGCGCCCGTCCCTGACCCGCGCACCCGGCCGCGGGTCAAGGGCCCGGACCTCGACCGGCTGGCAGACCTCCGGCGAACGGCCGGCGTCCACGGGGCGGACGAGGTTGCGCTGACCACCAGGAGCGGCCTGATCGTCGAGGCGACCACCAGCAGTATCTGCTGGTGGGAGGACGACGCTCTCTGCGTTCCCGACCTCCGCTTTCGCGTGTTGCCGGGGATAACCATCGGCCTGGTCCTCGAAAGAGCCCGCCGGATCGGCCTCGAGATCCGGCCGAGCCGCCGGCGCGTCGAGGAGCTCGCCGGCCGGGAGGTGTGGCTGCTCAATGCGCTGCACGGAATCCGGCCAGTGACCTCCTGGGTCGGCACCACGCTCGAGGCCGGACCCGCCGTCAGAAGCGAGCAATGGCAGCGATGGCTTACCAGCCTGGTACAGGCCCTGCCAACGTAGCCGGGTGCAGGACGCATGCGGTGACCCGACACGGAAAGGAGATGCAAGGCCGGCGGATGGTCCAAAGAGCAGTGCCGCGGATGGTCCATCAAGATAGACCATCCGAAAAAGCGGGTGTAGTGTGACCATCACCAGGAGGTGATAATCTCGATCCTGCCAGCTCTACGCCCGGCAACCCAGCACCACCCAGGCGTGGAAGTCAAGGAAAATCGCAGGCAACAGCCATCTTCTTTCTCTCGCCGGCCCCATTCACGGCATATTTTTTCTCCTCCGGATTCGGCTGGCGCTGTGCGGCCGATCGGCACCGTCCTGCCAACGGCCCACGTTTCAGGAGACTCCGATTCCCGATCACCCTGAGAAGCGAACCGTCAAGGTCTGCATTATTGGCGCCGGTCCTGCCGGGCTACTTCTTGCTCGCCTTCTTGAACAGTGCGGCATTGCCTCCGTGGTTCTGGAGCGGCGCAGCCGGGAACACGTTGAGAAGCGTGTGCGGGCCGGCCTTCTCGAATGGTCCACCGTCGAGGCCTTCCGAGCGGCCGGTGTGGCGCACCGCCTGGACCGCCACGGCATGGTGCATGACGGAATGGAGCTTCGCCATGATGGCGCGGCCTTCCGCCTCGCCTTCTCCGAGCTCACCGGCGTCCCGATGGTCGTCTACGGCCAGCAGGAGATCGTCAAGGATCTGATCGGAGCCCGGCTGGAGTCCCAGGGCGAGATCCACTTCGGTGTCACCGATGTGCGGATCTGCCAGGTGGGCGTCGACGGCTCCCTGGTCCAGTGCACCCTGGACGGAATCCCGGTCGAGATCTCCTGTGAGTTCCTTGCCGGCTGCGACGGCCATCACGGGGTGTCCCGGGCGGCGATCCCCGCACAGCGGCGCAGCTCACACCAGTGGGCCTACCCTTTCGCCTGGCTCGGTGTCCTCGCCAAGGCCCCGCCGCTCTCCCCGGAACTGATCTATGCCGTGACCGACCGGGGCTTCGCCCTGCAGAGCATGCGCTCGCCGGACGTGAGCCGCCTCTACCTCCAGGTACCGCCGAACGAGCCGATCCACCTGCGCAGCGACGAGGAGATCTGGCACGAGCTGGATCTACGCCTTACCGGCGGAACGGGCAAGCTGCCGACCGGGACCATCACGGAACGGGTGCTGGTCGGGCTGCGCGCCCATGTGGAGGAGCACATGCAGTACCGGACTCTGTTCCTCCTGGGCGACGCCGCGCACATCGTGCCGCCGAGCGCCGCGAAGGGGCTGAACATGGCCGTCGCGGATGCCCGCCTGCTCGCCGAGGGACTGGACCACTGGTATCGCTCAGGGCGCCGCGACCTGCTCGACGGCTACCAGAGCCACTCACTGCGGCGTGCGTGGCATGGGCAGGAGTTCTCCGAGTTCATGACTTCGCTGCTGCACGTCTCGCCCGGAGAGAGCGCGGCCCAGCGCCGGATGAGGCGGGCTCGGCTCGATCTCCTGCGCCGGTCGAGCACGGCCGCGACTGCTTTCGCCGAACAGTACGTCGGGCTTTCCCGGCCGTAGGGCTTGGCCGGCCGTAGGGAAAGCGCCGCCGCTGTACCGCTCGGGCCACCGGGGGCTATCCGGGAACAAGGTCCACGAACTCCGCGATTCCACGCGTGAAGGAATGACTGGGTGGCCGGCCGTAGGCGAGTACAACGGCGTCGTCCGCCTGCTCGCCGGCGATCCGGTAGCTGTCCAGATTGCCGATACCGAGGCCGCGCCGGGCCGCGGACCGCTGCAGCCATCCGGCCTGCACGCCGGCCGGAAGCTCGATAACCGCATGCAGGCCGGCGGCAATTCCGCGAACCGTCGCCCCGGGCACCCGCTCCGCCACCATACCGACCATGTGGTCGCGCCGTTGCCGGTAGGCGACTCGCCGTTTACGCAGGTGCGTCGCGAACGCACCGGATCGCAGCATCGATGCGAGCACTTTCTGGTCGAAGCTTCCGGAGGCGGCATCACTGAGATACTTCGCCTCGCACACCGGGGAGATGAGATGGGGTGGGAGCACCAGCCAGCCGAGCCGGATTCCGGGTGCCAGCGTCTTGCTCACGCTGCCGATATACGCGACCCGGTCGGGGTCCTCGCCCTGCATCGCGCCCAGCGGCCCGCCGTCGTAGAGGAACTCCCCGTCGTAGTCGTCTTCTATGATCAGGCCGTTGGTCCGCCGCGCCCAGGCGAACGCCTCCGCCCGGCGGTCCGGATGCAGTCTCACTCCCAGCGGGAACTGATGGGACGGAGTGAGCACGACCGCCTGCGCCGAGGATGTCCACAGCCGCCGGGTGTCCGCACCCAGTGCGTCCACCGGCAGCGACACCACGTTCAGGCTCGCGCCGGCCACGCGATGATGATCGGCCAGTCCGGGGTCCTCCAGGGCCACCGTCCGGGTGCCCGCATCACGCAGAACCCTGCATATCAGGTCAAGCCCCTGCCGAAATCCGGCACAGATGACGATGTTCTCGGTGTCGACGGCGAGATTTCTCGACCGCCGGAGGTGATCAGCAACCGCACTGCGCAGCTCCGGGACGCCCTGTGGGTCCTGATATCCGAGGAAGGACGCCGGTGAGGTGCGGAGAATCTCGCGCAGCGCATTCTGCCACTCGCTCCGCGGGAAGGAGGTCAGATCGGGCTCTCCCGGACGGAAGTCCCAGCGAAGGGCACTCGCTTCCTTTTCCGACCGCGGACCGATGTTTTTCGGCTCCGCTCCGCCGGTGGCGAGGTCCGCGACCCGTGATCCACCGCCCCGGCTGCTCACCAGGAATCCCTCGCTCACCAGCTGCGTATACGCCGTGCTGATCGTTCCACGGGAGACACCGAGCTCCGCGGCGAGGATGCGACTCGACGGCAGGCGCGCGCCGGGGCGGAGACGACCGGCCCGGATGGCGTCACGAAGGCCGGCCTCCAACGCGGCTCTGCGACCAAGCTTCGGGTCGAGATCGACCAGGAAGCTGTACGGACCGGGTTTGACCCAGGAAATGGTCACGAGTTTGGACCTTAGCATGAGGCTGGACACCGATATGGTTTCGTCGTGGAGAATAAGGATGGAGACGAGTGCCAGGCGTCACATCGGGCACCTCCGCTGGCCGGTATCGAGCCGACAGGCGGTATAGAGCCGCTGGCAGTGCCCATGGCCATGGGCAACATGGCCATGGGCAACGGGGATACCACTTCGGCTCGCCGCCCCTCGGCCCGATGGTCCCTCTCCGACCATCGCATCCTTGTTCTCGCGATCACCGCCGGAGCGGTCGCGGCAAATCTTTACTATGGTCAAACTCTTCTGGTCGACATGGCGCAGGGACTCGACGTCGGCGAGTCCACCATCGGTGCGATCGTGGCATCCACCCAGCTGAGCTATGCGGTCGGTCTGGTGCTGCTGGTTCCGTTGGGGGATGTCGCCGACCGGCGGCGGCTGGTTTCGATCCTGCTCGCCGCGACAATGGTCGTCCTCGCCGGCGTTGCCACCGCCCCCAACGCGGCCGTGCTGCTCGTCGCCAGCATCATGCTCGGGCTGGTGAACGTCACACCGCAGATCGCGCTCCCGCTGGCGGTCCACCTGAGCAGGCCAGCCGACCGCGGGCGCGTCGCAGGCCAGATCATGACCGGACTGCTCACCGGAATCCTGCTCTCCAGAACGGTCGCCGGAATCATCGGCGGGCAGTTCGGCTGGCGCACGATGTACGGGTGCGCGGCGGTCTGGACCGCGGTTCTTCTGGTCGCCTGTCGCCGCGCTCTGCCCATATCACCAAAGACCACTGACTGGGCCTACCGGGACCTGGTCGCGAACACGTTCCTCCTCGCGGTTCGGACGCGTGGCCTTCGGCGTCCGATGCTCTACGGATTCCTGGCCTTCGCGGTCCTCACCGGCTTCTGGACCACACTTCCCGCCCGGCTGTCCGGCGCTCCGTTCGAACGCGGGCCCACGACGGTGGGGCTTATCGCGCTGATCGGGGTCGGCGGTGCCCTGGTAGCGCCACGAGCCGGCCGTATCGCGGATATGGGCCGCGGGCGCCTGGTGACCCTCTGCGGGCTCCTGATGATCGCGTCATCCTTCTGTGTTCTCGCCGCCGGCCGCTCGAGCCTGGTGGTACTGGCTCTCGGGGTCGTTCTGCTCGACGTCGGTTACAGCGCGGCCAACAGCGCCAACCAGCAGCGAATATTCGCCAGTGCCGGAGAGACCGCCGCCCGTCTCAACACCATCTACGTCGTGACGCTCTTCGCCGGCGGCACGCTCGGTACCAATGCGGCTCTCGCGATCTGGCAGCAATGGGGCTGGACCGGGGTGTGCCTGTTCGGCGGGCTGCTGGCCTCCGCCGGCGCCGCGGCGGCAACGACCGATTTCGATTTTCGTGGCCGACGTGTCCGGGGCGACGGGCCGACTCCGTCCGAGATGCCGACGCGACGTGAACAGTCCGTCAACTGACAAGAACTGACAAGAAATGGGTGATAGCACGATGCGTGTTTTTGTGGTCGGTGCCACCGGTGCCGCGGGCAGGCCGCTGGTGGACGCTCTCCTGGCGGCGGGCCACGAGATCACAGCGATGTCTCCGGGCCCACGACTGGACCAGCTTCCTCCCGCCGTGGGACGGCTGCGCGCGGGACTGCTGGACACGGATCTGGAAGACGTTCTGCCGTCTCGGCTCGCAGGTCATGACGCGGTCGTCAACCTCGCCACGGCGGTGCCAGCGGATGATGACGACCCACGGGGGTGGGATCTCGACTCGAGCATCCGCGAGACGGGTTCCCCGCGGTTGGCCAGGCTGGTCGCCCAGGTCGGCGTCCCGGTGCTGGTCCAGCTCAGCATCAGCATGATCTACCCGGTGCGCGGCGCCGAATGGATCGATGAGTCGGTCCCCATCGACTCCGACCCCGAACGGGCCGCTCTCGTGGGTCCGACCGCGGCGATGGAGGAAGCCGTCATCGAACTTCCCCGGACATGCTCCTGGACGATTCTGCGGGCCGCGCGTTTCGTCGGGCCGGCAACCATTCAGGATCGGCAGCGAGAGCTGCTGCGGGCGGGAAAACTCCCGATTCCCGGGGATGGCAGCACTTTCGTCTCCCATGTACACGTCGCGGATGTCGCGGACGCCGTGCTCGCGGTGCTCGACCGACGGCCGTCGGGCGAAATCCTCAACCTCGCCGCCGAGCCGATGACCTACGAGTCGTATCTGACCCGGCTCGCCCGGATCGACGGCGCCCCGCAACCAGCCGTCGACGCTGACCTCGAACCGGATCTGGACAACCAGCGGATCGACAGCGGCCGGGCACAGCGCCTTCTCGGCTGGACCGCACGGCGGGGGAACTGGCCGGAGGCGATCGCGGGCTGACCCGCGCGGCTGGGGCGTGCCGGGCTCAGCCGGGCCTGACGCCGAGGCTGGCGACGTCGTAGGCGGCGTTGCGGCCGGTCAGCACATCGCACGCAGCGAGCCGATGCGGTCAGGCATGGCCGTCCTCCGCCAGTTCTGGCCGGAAGACGGTCACCTGACCCCCGCCCGTGGCCTTCGCGTGGTACATGGCGAGATCGGCCCGGTGGAGGAGGGCCTCCGCCGAAACCGTCCCCGCATCCTCCTCCACCGTGACCAGACCGACGCTGGCGTCGACGCGGCACGGGCAGCTCCGCAGTTGGATCGGAGCGCGCACCGCGCGGGTCAGACGGCGCCCGACCGCCTCCGGATCCCGCGAGTCCGATTCGAGCAGGATCGCGAACTCATCCCCGCCGAGCCGGGCAACCGAGTCGTCCGGCCTGACCTGCCCGGCCAGCCGCGCGGCGACGACGCACAGCAGTTCGTCGCCGGCCGCGTGCCCGAACCTGTCGTTGACACCTTTGAATCCATCCAGATCGCAGAAGAGGAGCGAGACCCGGTGCGGCCGGAGGCGGCGGTCGGCCAGCGCGCGATTGAGGCGGGCGACGAAGAGCGCGCGGTTCGCGAGCCCGGTCAGCGGGTCATGGAACGCGAGGTGGTGCAGCTCGTGCTGCTTCCCCTCGAGCTGGGTCAGCAGGTGTGCGTTGTCAGCCATCGTGGTCATCTGGCGGAGCACGGCGAGCAGGAGCAGGCCCAGCAGCCCCCACAGGGTCAGATCACGATCGAGGCTTCCGCTCACGGGCTGGAGATGGAAGACGGCGAACGCGCCGCCGACCAGCAGCGGGATGTACGGCAGCACCCCGTGCCACCAGCGGTGACGTGCCGGCGAACGCGCGGCCGCCGTCCCGTCGGCCGAACCTGCCCCCACGGCCGCGCGGCCGTCCACCCGGACGGCGGCGGCGGTCTCGACGGCGGCGGTCTCCCAGCGGTCTGGCGGCAGGCGCCCGGTGGCCGGCACAGGCCCGCCGGGGCGGAGCAGGGCAGCGAGCGCGAGAAGCAGACCACTGCCCCCGAAGCCGAGATCCAGCACCCGCGGGACGTCGGCAAGCCCACGGACACCGGCATACATGTGCGACATGACGGACAGACAGAAGAGCATGATCCCGGATCCGACCAGCACCAGGCCGAGCGGCGACCGCGGCCTGCGGAACGCCGCGGTCAGGATGACCAGGACGATGAGCAGGGTCGCGACAGCCGCGACGGCCAGGGTCCCGGGCAGGCCCGGCGACACGGGCGAGTCCAGCGCCCGGTTCAGGATCAGCACCCAGCAGAGCAACGCCACCGCACCGACGACGATCAGGCCATCCAGAACAGTGATCACGTGCAGCCGCCGGTTCGCCCCGTCGACCCGAGCGCGGGTCGCGTGGTCGTAGGGCTCGGACGGAAAGCACAGCAGGGCCGCCAGGCCGCACACCGTCGGCGTCAGGGCGAGCAGTGCCAGCGGGGTCATACTGGGCAACGCGGGACCGCCGTTGATGACGTCCCGCGCGATCGCCCCTCCCGCCAGCGCGTTCGCCATGATCATCGCGGCGATGAGTAATCGCCAGGCTCGTTCCGCCCCGTGGTTGCGCAGACCAGCCCACACGCAGGTTCCCACCGCCACCGCCGAGAAGATCGGGCTCGTGAGGCGCGCGAACGCGAGCTCGGTGCGGCCCTCCAGGACCAGCAGCGGGAGCGCGGAACCAAGCAGGAGCAGCAGGATCACGCCGGCGGCCCGGCGGAACGGACGGTCGGTCTGATCCCACAGGCGGATCACCCATCCCGTGCGGTGCGGTCGCGCCGACGGAGCCCGCCCGGCGCCCCGGGCAGCCGTGGGAACGACGGACTCGTCCAGGCCGCCGGGAGACTCCTCGGTCCGCTCCGGGACGTGGCCCCGCATGGCCCCACCACCGCCCATGCCGCTGAGATTGCGTCGAACCGAGCGTGTCAACACACGCGGGACATCGCAACTACAGGCCGGCGACCACAGCCCGCTGCCGTCGTCAGCCGGGCCTGACGCCGAGGTTCGCGACGTCGTACGAGGCGTTGAACCCAAGATTCAGATAGACGTTCGTCAGCCGCTCGCTGAAGAGGACCTGGGCGCGGCGGTGGACCAGCGGCACGAGGGCCGCGGTCTGCTGCACCAGCTGGTCCACCCTGGCCCAGCTGTCCGCCGCCGCCTCGGGATGCTCGGGATCGCTCCTCGCCGCCGCGACGTCGAGGGCGTCGTTGACCGCCCGGTCGTCGAGCTCCGAGATGTTGAAGTTGCCCTGCTGACGGATCTGCCGGCCGTCGACGATCTGGTGGAAGAAGGCATAGCCGCTCGGCCAGTCCGGGCCCCAGTTGGTCAGCGCGAGCCCGATCCCGGAGGCGCGCACCCGGTCCGGCGCGCCCAGCGTGTCGTAGAAGTCCCCGGTCGCATAGGTCTTCAGCGTCACCTTGATGCCGATCTTTCCCAGGTCGTCCTGGATCGACTCGGCCGCCTTGACGTCAGCGGCGCGGTCAGGCACGGAGAGGGTGGTGGCGAAGCCGTCCGGGTGGCCGCAGGCCGTGAGCTCGTCGCGCGCCCTGTCCAGATCACCGCGCAGGCCGTCGCTCGGGAAGGCGCTGGAGCCGGTGTAGCCGGCGAGGGCCGGCGGCAGCAGGCCCGCGGCCCCGGTGCCCCCGAACGCGTCATAGCCGCGGAGGCTGGACTGCCGCGCCCGGTCGACCGCCCAGGCCACCGCACGCCGGCAGTGTTCGTTGTCGAACGGCCGCTGCGTGGTCACGACGGCCAGGTAGTTCAGGTAGGGCAGCACGGTGACCTCGCTGCGCGCCTTCAGGTCCGGGTGCGCGGCGATCGCAGCGGCGGTCGATGCTCCGACCGAGCCCCCGGAGATGTCGGCGTCGTAGGCACCACTGATCAGATCGGCGTCGATCTCGTCGGTGGGGACGTCGAACGCGACCGTGATCTGGTCAGGCAGAGCCGCCCGGTTCGGGTCGGTGGCCGCCACCCACCTCGGATTGCGCACGAAGCTGATCGACTTGGCCGCCGTGTACGACTCGACCTGGTAGGGCCCACTGGAGACCAGCCGCGTCGCGTCGTAGCCGGAGCCGGCCTCGCTGGTGACAACGTCGGCCCTGGCGGGAATCGGCGCCGTCTGCGGCAGCGTGAGCAGGTAGGGGAAGTCGTCGAACGGCTCACGCAGGTGGAAGACCAGGGTGGTCTCGTCGGGCGTGTCGATCGAGGTGAACTCCGCCAGAGGCTCGTCGCGCGGCCCCGCGAACTCGGCGGGCAGCTGGCGGAGCACCTCGCTGAAGTACCCCGGCGCACCCCGGATGACCAGCGCCTGGTCATAGCCACGGGCGATCGCGTACTTCACGTCCGCCGCCCGGATAACGGAGCCGTCCTGGAACATCAGGCCGGCACGGATCCGGACCTTCCAGGTGACACCGTCGACCCGCTCGGGCATGGCCGCCGCCAGGTCCGGCACCAGCTCGGTGCCGGCCGTCCCGGCCTCGGCCCGGTAGGTGAGCAGCGTTCGGGAGACCAGCCGCTGCATCGACCAGCAGGGGGCCAGGTAGGTCAGGCCCGGATCCCAGGAGTCACAGTCGCCGCCGCTCGCGACCAGCTTCAGGGTTCCGCCGCTTTTCCCCGACGGCTGCCACGGCGAAGGCGCCGCCGTGGCCGTCGCCGCCTCGTCCCCGGCGAGCCGCCGCCCGGAGGAGTCGTCCGGCCAGCTGAACAGCAGTCCGAGCCCTGTACCCACGACGACGATGACCGCGGTCGCCAGCGCGACCGCCCGGCGGCGATCGAGGCGGCCGAGACCGCGCGATCCCCGGTACGGCGGGCCGATCGCGATCCCGGAACCACGTGAACCGGGCACGGCACCCGCCGGCGGGACCGGTGGCGTCCAGGCGGGTACGCCCGGTGGTGGCGGCGGGGTCGGCGCGGTCGACGCAGTCAGCGGCGGCTGGGCAGGCGGCGGCTGGGCAGGCGGCGGCGAAGCCGGCCACTGCGCGGCTGTCGGCGGGAACGCCGTCGGTGGGAGTGCTGGGGGCGGGGCCGCTCGTGCGGCATCGACGACCTCGTCGTCGAGGCGGACGGGGATACCGCAGTCCGCCAGCCAGCCCGGCCCGAAGGTCTGCGCCGCCGCCGCGGCCAGATCGAGCGCGAACGCGCGGGCGGACGGGTGCCGCTGCGCCGGGTCCTTCGCCAGCGCGCGCAGCACGACACCCGCCACCGGTGCCGGGGCCTCGACCAGCGGCGCGGGACGTCCCGCCAGATGCCAGTGCACCAGCGCGCCGGGGGTGGTCACCGGGCCCGACGGCCGGTGCCGCTCGAACAGCTCGTACAGCGTCACGCCGAGCGCGTACAGATCGGTGGCCGGGCCGAGCCCGCCCTCGCCGAACTGCTCCGGCGCCATGTAGGGCAGGGTCCCGACCAGCCCGGACGTCACCGAGGTCGATTCGGTGACGATCTTGGCGATGCCGAAGTCGGCGACCTTCACCAGCGAGCTGCCGGTGAACAGGATGTTCGCCGGTTTGATGTCGCGGTGCAGCACGCCGACCTGGTGCGCGGCACCGAGCGCCTCGGCCACGCACAGGCCGACCGCGCACGCCTGCCGCGGGCTGGTGGCGCGCAGCCGCTGGGAGAGGCTGCCGCCGGTGAGCTGCTCCATCACGATGATCCGCAGGTCGTCGTGTTCGAGGTAGTCGTAGATCGCGACGACGTGCGGGTGGTCGAGCCGCGCGAGCACCCGGGCCTCGGCCGCGAACCTCCGGCGCACCTCGACGTCGGCGTCGCTGTCGGTGCCGCCGTCGACGTCCAGGATCTTGATGGCGACGCTGCGCCCCAGCTGGCGGTGCCGGCCGGACAGCACGACACCGAACCCGCCCTGCCCGAGCGGCCCCCCGATCTCGTAGCCGGGCAGGGCCCGCTCGACGCTTTCGCGACGAGGTGGGCGCATATTGCCTTATTCTGCGCCCTTTCCTGCCAGCGGTGTGGCCGGCGGGGTCACGGCCCCGAAACCGCCGAGGCAGAACGCCCAGACCCGGGCGGCGACCTCGGCGGCGGATTCCTTGCGCGTCGCGAACGCGTAGTGATGGAAGACCGCCCTGACCAGCAGGTTGACCAGCTCACCGGTCTGCGCGGTGTCGATCGGGCCGATGAGGCCGACGGCCTGGGCGGCCTCCAGCTCACCAGCCACGAGATCGGCGAACGGGCGGGTCGCGTGGTCGACCTCGTCCGGGTAGAGCTGGTACAGCCGCCAGTGCTCGGCGGTGATGAACCGCGCACCGCGCTGCGCGCCGTCCTCGCTGCCGAGCGAGTGCAGGGCGGCCTCCATGTACCTCCGCAGGCGGGCGAGCGGGTCCGGCTCGCCGGCCGCGGACTCCTGGTAGTGCACCACCTGCCCGCTGATGACGTCCTCGATGACGGCGAGCATGAGCTGGTCCTTGCCGGGGAAATGCCGGTAGAACGTCTGCATCGCGATACCGGCCTCCTTCACGAGGTCCTGCGTCGTGAAGGAGGAACCCCGGCTGGCGATCAGCCGCTTCGCGGCATCGACGATCACCGTCATCTGCTGCACGCTGCGCGACCGGGACCGCTGGACCAGCGGCGACCGGTCCGCGGCACGATCGGCCCAGGACACCCCTCCGACGGTACCGGGGGTTACGCGGGCGTCAGCACCACCACGGGTATCGGTCTCGCTGTCCTGGCCTGGTAGGCGTCGTAGTTCGGCCAGACCCCGGTCATGATCTTCCACAGTCGAGGCTTCTCCTCGTCGGAGGCCGTCCGCGCGACCACCGACAGATGTTCGGCACGGACCTGGATATTCGCCGCCGCCTGATCGGTGAGGTTCAGATACCACTGCGGGGCGGCGGGCGCGCCGCCTTTCGAGGCCACCACAAGGTAGTCCGCCCCGTCCCGCCCGAAGATCAGCGCGGATGTGCGCGGCTGGCCGGATCGGCGGCCGACGGTGGTGAGCAACAGGGTGGGCACGCCGTTCCACTCGTACCCCACCTCCCCGCCGGTCTCGCGATAGCGCGCCACATGCTCCGCGCCGACGAGAGCCAGATCCGGCGGCCGGTAGCCGGCTTCACTCATCAGGAACCTCCGAAGACGACGGGGATCTCGGTCGCGCCGCGCTCGTACATGCCGATCAGGCGCGGCGGGGCGGCCAGCGGGTCGAGGCGCAGGTTCGGCAGCCGGTCGAGCAGCGCGCCGATACCGACGCTGATCTCGGCCCGGGCGACGTGCATGCCCAGGCAGATATGCGGCCCGCCGCCGAAGCCGAGGGAGCGCTTCATGGGGCGGAAGATGTCGAACTCGTCGGGGTGCTCCCAGCGGGCCGGGTCGCGGTTCGCCGCGCCCAGGCACAGGTGCACCAGGGCACCGCGCGGGATCCGCTGCCCGGCGAGCTCGACGTCCCGGGTGGCGAAACGGGAGAACATCGGGTCGGTGGGCGACCAGCGCAACGACTCCTCCACGGCCGGACGCAGCAGGGAGCGGTCCGCGCGGACGGCGCCGAGAAGTTCCGGCCGGTTCAGCAGGGCGGTCAGGGTGATGCCCATCTGCTTCCAGGTGGTACCGGAGCCGGCGAGCAGCAGCAGGACGGCGAACGTGTAGATCTCGGTGTCGGACAGGCGGTGCCGCGCCCCGTCCTCGTCGGTGATCTCCGCCGCGACCAGGGTGCTGATGAGATCGTCCTGGGGCTGCTCGCGCCGCGCCGCGACGATCGGGGCGAGCGCGCGAATCACCTGCGGCGGGTCGGTGAGCACCTCGCGGATGTGCAGCGCCTCCTCGACGGGCACCCCGAAGCTGCTGGTGATCGTCAGTACCGGGATCGCCGCGCAGAAGTCGACGTTCAGCTCCGCTGAGCCGTTGTCGGCGAACCGGTCGATGAGCGCGTGCACCGTCTCCTCGATCCAGTTCGTGATCCACCAGCCGGCACGGGCCGGGACGAACGACGGTTGGACGAGGGCACGGTACCGGCGGTGCTGGGCGCCGCCCATCGACAGCATGCTGCTGGCGGTGCCGATCCCCCCTCCGGTCGGGTCGACGGCTTCCGGCGACGAGGCGAAGGTCTCGCTGTCGCGGAAGACCCGGTCGCACTCGTCGAACGAGAAGACCGAGAAATGCGGTCGGTCCGGGTAGGGCAGGCCCTGGAACATCGCCGGGCGGGAGTACCCGGTCAGCTCGTGGACGGTGCCCTCGTGCACCGGCCCCCGCTCCCGCAGCTCCCGCCAGACCGGGTTGGGGTCCTCCTCGTAGTCGCCGCCGCTGCGCACGTTGTAGCTGCTGCGCAGGTCGAACAGCGTGCGGATGCGGTCGGGGTCGAGCACCTGGCCCATGTCACTCACCGCGGGCACCTCAGTCACCTCGCCACGTATCCGCCGTCGATCGGGACGAGCACCCCGGTGATGTTGGCGGCCCGGTCGGACACCAGGAAGGCCGCGGCCTCGGCGCAGTCCTCGGCGGTGATCGGACGTCCCAGGGGATGCGTGGCCCCGACCTGGCGAGCAGCGGCGGCCGTGGTCTGGGCGTCGCCGCCGAGACCACCGGCGGCCATGAAGCCGGTGTAGGGCATGCCGGCCGGGCAGATGGCGTTCGCCCGGATCCCGAACGGCGCGCCCTCGATGGCGACGGCCCGCGTGAGCTGGTGCACCCCGCCCTTGGTCGCGCCGTACACCGAGCCGCCCCAGCCGACGAGGCCGGCGACCGAGCCGGTGTTGAGGATGACCCCGCCGCCGCCCTGGCTCTTGAACCGGATCACGGCGTGCCTGCACCCGAGGAAGACCCCGCGCAGGTTGACCGCCACCAGGCGCTCGAAGTCCTCGACCGTGTGGTCCTCCAGCCTGGCCCCGAGCCGCGGGGTCGGGATCCCGGCGTTGTTGAACACGACGTCGAGCGCACCGAACCTCTCCGCAGCGAGGTCAAGGGCGCGGACGACGTCCTCCTCCACGGAGACGTCGCAGCGCACCGGCTCGGCGCGGCCGTCGGCACCGGCCTTCTCGATCTCGCGAACGGTCTCCTCGGCGCCGTCGAGGCTGATGTCGGCGCACACCACGCGGGCACCCTCGGCAGCGAAGCGCAGGGCGGATGCCCGCCCCACCCCCGAGCCCGCGCCGGTGACCACGGCGACCTTCCCGTCGAGCAGCAGGCCCGTCACGACGTCCCTCCGTCCTTGCGCTCAGGTCCCACTCAGACCCCGCTCAGGACGGGCGGGGCCGCCGGGGTGAAGCGGTAGAGCCGCTCGGCGTTGCCCCGCAGGATCTTGTACTGGGTCTCGGCCGGCAGATGGCTGATGATGTTCCTGACCGTCTGGATGCAGTTGGGCCAGGTGGAGTCGGAGTGCGGATAGTCCGTCTCGCACATGATGTTGTCCTCGCCGATCTCGGCGATGCTGGCGATACCGTGGTGGTCCTCGATGAAGCAGCCGAAGACGTGGTCCCGGAACGTCGCCCGGACGTCGAACGTGTCCAGGTCGATGGCGCCGGCGGCGCCGTGGTCGTTCCAGCGCGCGCCCTTCTTCACCCAGTGCCGCTGCTTGTCGAGCACCTGCTCGGCGCGCTCCAGGTAGTACGGCATCCAGCCGATCTCCCCCTCGGACAGCGCGATCTTCAGTTTCGGGTGACGCTGGAACATCCCGGAGAACAGCCAGGACAGCATCGCGCCGGACGTGCGCATGGCACCCCAGGTCAGGTTCGCCATGAACGGCGCGTCCGGGGCGATCTTCGGCACCTGCGACGACGAGCCGACATGCATCGACACGACCATCTCCAGGTCGTTGGCCGCGGCCATCACCGGCTCCCAGTACCCGGACGGGTCATGGATCGTCGGCAGGCCGAGCGGGGCCGGGTTCTCGGAGAACGCGAACGTCGTCGCGCCCTTCGCGGCGCAGCGCTCCAGCTCCTTCACGGCCAGGGCCGGGTCCCACAGCGGGATGAGGACGAGCGGGATGTACCGGCCGGGGGCCGCGCCGCACCATTCCTCGAGCATCCAGTCGTTGTAGGCCTTCAGGCAGACCAGCCCGAACTCCCGGTCGGACGCCTCCATGAACAGCTGGCCGCAGAAGCGGGTGATGGTCGGGAAGCACAGCGAGGCCAGGATGCCGGCCCGGTCCATGTCCTTGATCCGCTCGGCGGCGTCGTAGCAGCCCGGGCGCATCTCGCTGTACCGCAGCGGCTCCGGGGAGAACTCCTCCTTTTCCTTCCCGGCCACCGCGGACAGGCCCGAGCTGGGGAACTTCTTGCCGTCGTACACCCAGAAGTCCATGCCGGTCTCGTCGAACTCCATGTGCGGAGCACGGTCGCGGTCCTTCGCCGGTACGCGGTCAAGCCACAGACCGGGCGGTTCGAGCACGTGGTCGTCGACCGAGATCAGCCAGTCGAGCGAGAGGGTGTCTGTCAAGACTGCTCCTTGATCGCGAGGTGCTTGACCTCCTGGAAGGCGCGGATTCCGTCCGGCCCGCGCTCGCGGCCGAGGCCGCTGTGCTTGTAGCCACCGCTCGGGGCGTAGGCGCTGAACATTCCGCCGACGTTGACGTTGACCGCACCGGTGCGCAGCCGGCGGGCCACGGCGGTCGCCGCGGTCAGGTCGGCGCCGTAGACCTGGCCGGACAGGCCGTAGTCGCTGTCGTTGGCGATGCGCACGGCGTCGTCCAGGTCGCGGTAGCCGAGGATGCTGAGCACCGGCCCGAAGATCTCCTCGCGGGCCGCGGGGTTGGTGTTGTCGGGCAGGTCGAGCACGGTGGGCTCGAAGTAGTAGCCGCGGTCCAGCCCGGCCGGGCGGCCGCCGCCGAAGGCGACCTTGCCTCCGTGCAGCTGGGCGTCGGCGACGAACCGCTCGCAGCGTTCCCTCGCCGCGGCGTTGATGAGCGGCCCCATCCGGGCCGCCGGGTCGCTGGGCGGGCCGACGGTGATGGCCGCGTAGGCCCGCGACACCGCCTCGACGACCTCGTCCTTGCGGTCCGCGGGGACGAGCATGCGGGTCGCGGCGACGCAGGCCTGCCCGGCCGTCGCCGCGACCACCGCCGCGGCGCCCGCCGCGGCCCGGCCGACCGCGTCCGGCAGGTAGATCTGCGCGGACTTGCCGCCGAGCTCCAGGGCGACCCGCTTCACCGTCGGCGCCGCCTGGGCGAGGATGCGCCGGCCGACCGCGGTGGAGCCGGTGAAGGAGACCATGTCGACGGCGGGGTGGCTGGTGAGCAGCTCCGCACCGCCGGCGCCGCCTTCCACCACCACGCTCAGCGCGCCCGCCGGCAGCCCGGCCGCCTGGGCCGCCGCGCCGAACAGCAGCGACGAGACCGGGGTGAGGGGGCTGGGCCGCAGGATCACCGAGTTGCCCGCCATCAGCGCCGGGATCAGCTTCTGGAAGGCCATGATGATCGCGCCGTTGTACGGCGTGATGGCGCTGACGACACCGACCGGCTCGTGCCGGCGGATGCTCAGGACCCCGCCCGCGCGCACCAGTTCGTCGACGGGTACCGGGTTGGTGTCCTCGTGTGGCATCGACAGGTAGAGGTCGATGGTGCCGCGGGCCAGCGCGACCCCGGCGCCGAACTGCGCGCGCTCGGCGAAGGAGACGGGCTGGCCGGCCTCGGCGACCATGGTGGCGATCAGCGCGTCGCGGCGGGCCACCACATGGTCGACCAGGGCGTGCAGCACCTGGGCCCGCTCGGCCGGCGGGACGTCCGCCCACTCCCCCGCGTCGAAGCAGCGCCGAGCCTCGACGACGGCGCGCTCGATCTCGGCCAGCGGCGCGACGGCGACGTCGGTGACGTGCGACTCGTCCGCCGGATTCTCGACGGCGAGCGTCTCGTCACCGTCCACCCAGCTGCCGGCGATGTAGGAGCATCGCTCGGCGATGAGGTCGGGCACTGGCTGTCTCACCTTCTCGGCTCGGCCGTGTAGACGACGGCGCCGCCGTAGTGGGGGGAGGAGTGGCATGCGAGGCCGACGGCCGCGCCGACACGCTGGCGGTCGCCGGCCCGTCCGGAGAGCTGCAGGTAGCACTCGAGCATCTGCGGGATGCCGTGCATCCGGCCGTTGCCGAGCGCGCCGCCGCCGGAGAGCACCGGCAGGGCGTCGGGGCGGTCGCTGTCGATCCGCCCGTCCTGGACGAAGCGGTGCGCCTCGCCGCGCGGGCAGAAGCCGAGGGCCTCCAGCCAGAAGTAGACGAACGGGGAGAACCCGTCGTACAGCTGCGGCAGGTCGACCTCGCCCGGACCGACACCGCTGCTCTCCCACAGCCGCCGGGCGGTCTCGGCACCGACGTCCATGATGTCGTCGAGCGGCCAGTGCAGCGGCAGTCGCCGGGTCGCCGGCAGCCCGCTGGCGTAGCCGGCGACGTACACCGGCCGGTGCGGCAGGTCGGCGGCCCGTTCGGCCGAGGTGAGGACGAACGCCGCCACCCCGTCGACGGGGATGTCGCAGTCATACCGGCAGACCGGGTCGCTGATCATCGGCGCGGCCAGGTACTCGGCCGCGGTCAGCGGGCGCTTGTACCAGTAGGACCAGGGGATGCGGGCGCCGTTCTTCCGCGCCTCGACCAGGACGGCCGCCATCGCCTCGCGCCGCGCCCCGTACCGCTGGAGGTACTCGGTGTAGGGCAGGCCGATCATCGCCAGCGGGCCGAAGAAGCCCTGCGGGGCGGTCCACTGCGCCGGGCCGGCGGCGCGTTCCATGGTGTTGGCGTGGTACTTCCCGGGCGGGTTGTGCAGCGCCCGGTAGACCAGCACGTTGTCGGCGGCGCCGCTCGCGACGGCGTTGACCGCCATCCCGACCATGCCCGGGATCTGCCCGATCCCGTGGAAGCCGGCGACGTACCGCGGCGCGTCGCCGCCCCCGCGCCCGCCCCCGGTCCCGCCGCCGCGGAGCCGCTCGGCCAGCCAGGTCGCCGGCACCGAGCTGACACCGTCCTGGACGTCGTGCGACCCCGCGGTGGGGAACAGCGCGGAGGTGATCACGCCGTCGATGTCCGCGCAGGTGAGCCCGGCGTCGGCTACCGCGGCGCGGGCGGTCTCCAGCGTGATCGCCCCGAGGGGACGTCCGGCGTGGCGCTGGGTGGCGCTCTGCGCGTACCCGACGACGGCGACCTTGCCGCGGGCGGTGAACCCCCGGCCGGTCACGGCTCCTCCCCCGGCCGCGCGGCGGCGGTGAGGGTGAAGGCGGGGATGGCGACCCCCGGTGCCACGTCCTCGAAGCCGACCCGGACCGGGGCGCCGAGACGCAGCGGCGCCACGGTGCTGTCGAGAGCGACCCTGTCGAGAGCGGCACTGCCGAGGGCGGCACTGCCGAGAGCGGTACTGCCGGGAGCGACGCCGTCGAGAGCGGCGGGGCCGTCCAGCAGGCGGCCGATCATGCGCAGCTCGGGCTGCTCGGCGAGCTCGACGTCCACCAGCACGAACGGCACCTCGGCCGCGAACCCCGGCAGGCCCGACTGGCGGATCACCGTCCACGAACGGACCGTGCCGCGGCCGCTGACCGGCTCGAAGGCGTAGTCCGGGTCGGTGCTGCCGCAGTGCGGGCAGGCCTGGTCGGGCGGCAGCGCGAACGACCCGCAGCGGGCGCAGCGGGCGATCGCCAGCACATGGCCGGCCGCCGCGGCCCAGTAGGGCGCGGAGATCTCGTCGGGAACCGGTAAGGGGCGGGCGGTCACGGGATCACTCCCGCCTCGGCGAGCTCACCGATCTGCTCCCAGGTGTAGCCGAGCTCCAGCAGCACCGACTCGGTGTGCTCACCATGCTCGGGGGCCCGGCGCAGCTCGGGCGGGCGCTCGTCGATCTGCACCGGGCCGCTCGGCAGCCGGTAGGACGCGCCGGCGTCCGCGCCCGCCTCCCCGAGACGGACCTCGCCGAGATAGTCGTTGGCGAGCACCTGTGGGTCGGTGAGCAGCTCCTCGACGGCCTGCACCGGCGCCCAGGGCGCGTCGATCCCGGCGAGCAGGTCCTTCCACTCGGCGAAGGTCCGGTCGGCGAAGATCGCCGCGATCGTGGCGACGCAGGCCTCCCGGTTCGCCGCGCGGGCGGCCAGGTCGGCGAAGCGGGGGTCGGTGACGAGGTCGTCCCGGCCGACGAGGCGGCAGAAGTCGGCCCAGTAGCGGTCCGGTTCCAGGAACACGAGCTGGATGTGCCGGCCGTCCTTGGTGCGGTAGGGACCGACGAGCGGATTGCGGTACGCGGCGGCGCCGGACGCGGCTCGCGGCGTCTGGCCGGCGAGGGCGGAGAGCACGTCGGAGGACAGCGTCCACATGGCGGTGGCGAGCAGCGAGACGTCCACGACGGAGCCGCGGCCGGTGCGCTCACGCCGTAACAGCGCCGCGGCGATCCCGAACGCGAGCGCCGTCGCCCCGTTGCGGTCCCCCATGGCGCCCCGCTGGCTGATCGGGACGTCCTGCCCGGGCGGGGTGAGGACGTGGGCGAGCCCGCCCTGCGCCCAGAAGGCGGACGAGTCGTAGCCGGGCCGGTCGGCACCGGGGCCGCGGGCGCCGAAGCCGTGCCCGCGGGCGTAGACGAGCTTCGGGTACCGGGCGGTCAGCGTCTCGGCGTCGAGCCCGAGGCGGCGTAGCGCGCCCGGCCGGAAGTTGGTGAGGAAGACGTCGGCGGTGGCCAGCAGCTGGTCGAGCACACGGCGGCCCGGCTCGGTGCGCAGGTCGAGGGCGAGGGAGCGTTTGCCCCGGTTGGCCAGGGCGATGGAGAGGTTCACCCCGCCGGCGCCGTCGGTGCCGATGCCCTGGGTCGCCAGGCCCCGGTAGGGGTCTCCCTCCGGGCGTTCGACCCGGACGACGTCGGCGCCCCAGTCGGCCAGCAGCGCGCCGGCGACCGGCACGAACACCCACTGGGCCAGTTCGATCACGCGGATACCGCCGAACGCGGGATCGTCCACGCCGGCACCTCCCTCGGCCACTCGACAGGCAAGCAAGCTTGTGGTGCGTGAATGTAGAACGTCACTCTCACATTTGTGAAGACGTTGACTTCTCGAAATGTGCGTGTAAGCATCCACCGCCAAGCCGGCAGATCAGCTCGGCCCGGCCGGCTGACCGAGCGTCCAGGCAGGTCAGCCCACCCGATTTCGAACCGCCACGAGCCGCTGTGGACCGCCCGCGGCGCGGCGGGACCACCCACCCACGACAGACCCGGGGCAGGTTGCACATGCGCAGAAGTGGCAGGACAACCAGGCAGCGCGAACTACCGGCGTTATCCACCTCACCGGTCCCACCCGCCTTACCGGAGCCGACGGCCGCACCGTCGCTCCCTGCTCACCCGGGCCTCTCGGGCCTCTCGGACCTCTCGGACCTCTCGGACCGCCCGGACCGCGCGGTTCGCGGCCGTTCGGCCGCCCGAGCCCGGCTGGCGCTGACGGCGTCCGCGGTCGCCGTGCTGCTGGCGGTGACCGCCTGCGGCGACGACGCGGACGACGGCCAGGGCGCCGCGCCGGGCGCCGCAACGACGAGTGGGGCGAGCACCGCCGACGCGCTCGGGCCGGCGGCGCCGGCCAGCGGTGAGCCGGTGCGGATCGGGCTGGTCACGGGGCGCGGCGCGTCCGGTGACCTCAACATCGAGAAGGACGTCGCCGAAGCGACCGTCAGGTACCTCAACGAGCACCGTTCCGGCATCGCCGGCCGGCCCGTCGAGCTGGTCCTCTGCGAGACGCTGGCCGACCCGGGCAAGGGCGCCGACTGCGGCAACCGGATGGTCGAGGAGAACGTCGCCGCGGTCGTCGTCGGCTCCACACCCGTGCTGGAGAGCGTCTGGCAGCCGATCAACCAGGCCGGGCTGCCCGCGGTCTTCTTCGGCGCGAGCGGCAAGCGCATCCTCGGCGACACCTTGGCCACGTTCGCGCTCACCGATCCGACGTTCCCCGTGTCCGGCGTGCCGATCGCGCTGGCCAAGGAGCACAGGACCACCAAGGTCACGGCCGTCGTGATCGACGTGCCGTCCTCCCGGGCGAGCTACCAGGAGGCCGTGGCCGTCTACAAGGCCGCCGGCATCGACCTGACGATCGTCCCCGTTCCGCTGGGCACCGCCGACATGACGCCGCAGATGCGCAAGCTCGCCGGCGACGACCCGGGCGTCGTGCACATCCACGGCAACGACTCGTTCTGCATCTCGGCGCTGAACGGCCTGCGCGCCGTCGGCTACGACGGCCCGATCTCGATGATCGGCCAGTGCGTCACCGACGCCACCCGCAAGGCGGTGCCCGAAAGCTACCTGGAGGGCGTGTCCGTCGCCGCCAACAGCCCGATCGGCACCGACAACCCGTCGACCCGGCTCTACAAGGCGGTCGTGACCACCTACGGCAAGGACATCGACCCCGGCAAGCCGTCCGGCGTGAACATCTTCACGACCCTGGCCGGGTTCCAGGCGAGCCTCGCGGACCTGACCGGCGACGTCACGCCGACGTCCATCATCACGGCGCTGAAGGCGATGCCGGCGACGGAGCTGCCCGGCGGCGGCGGCCTGAAGATCCGGTGCAACGGCCACGCCGTCGCCGGCTCACCGGCGGTGTGCGGCCGCGGCGGCCTGCTGACCACCCTCGACGACGCGGGCGAGCCGACGGAGTACAAGCTCGTCGGCGCGACGCCGATCGAGGACTGACCCGAACCGGCATCGGGAGTTCCCCATGGACCATGTCGCTTCGCTTCTGCTCGGGCTCGGCAACGGCGGCGTCTTCGCGGCGCTCGCGCTCGCGCTGGTGCTCACCTACCGCAGCTCGGGGGTCATCAACTTCGCCACCGGGTCGGTGGCCCTCTACGTCGCCTACACCTATGGCTCGCTGCGTGAGGGCGAGCTGCTGATACCGGTGCCGGGGCTGCCGAAGACCGTGGACGTCGGCGGGAGCCTCGGGCTGGTTCCCGCCGCCGCGATCGCACTGGTCGTCGGGGCGCTGCTCGGCGCCCTGCTGTACCTGCTGGTGTTCCGGCCGCTGCGGGAGGCCCCGCCGCTGGCCCGGGCGGTCGCCTCGCTGGGGGTGCTCGTCGTCGTCGAGTCCGTGATGGCGATCAGGATCGGCGGTGAGCCGGTCAGCGTCGAGGCGATCTTCCCCGAGGACCGCTGGACGCTCGGCTCGCTGACCGTGCTCTCCGACCGGCTCTACCTCGCCCTCGCCGTCGTCGCCATCGCGCTCGCACTGACCGCGGTCTTCCGGGCTACCAGGCTCGGCCTGCTCACCCGGGCGGTGGCCCAGTCGCAGACCGGCGCGTACGTCAGCGGGGCCTCCCCGGACCGGGTCGCGCTGGCCAACTGGATGATCAGTGGCACCGTGGCCGGCGCCGCGGGGATCCTCATCGCCCCGCTCAGCCCACTCACCCCGTCCAACTACACGCTGTTCGTGGTACCGGCGCTGGCCGCCGCGGTCGTCGGGGGCTTCCAGCACCTGTTCCCGACGGTCGCGGCCGGCCTCGCGATCGGGATGGTGCAGTCGGAGGCGCTCTCGCTGTCCGCCGACCACTCCTGGCTGCCCGAATCGGGGCTGGCGGAGCTGGTACCCCTTCTTGTGATCATGGTGGCGCTGCTGGCCAGCCGGCGGGGCCTGCCAGTCCGCGGGTCGCTGGTGCGCCAACCGCTCGGGCACGCGCCACGCCCGCGGTCGCTGGCCCTGCCCACCCTCACCGGCACCGGCCTGGGTGTGCTCGCGCTGCTGCTCACCGACGGCACCTGGCGCAGCGCGGTGATCGGCACGTTTATCGGCGCGGTCATCGGGCTGTCCGTCGTCGTGGTCACCGGCTTCGCCGGGCAGGTGTCGCTGGCGCAGCTGGCCCTCGCCGGCTGCGCCGCGTTCACACTGTCCGGCCTCACCAGCGGCTGGGGCGTCCCCTTCCCCATCGCGCCGCTGCTGGCCGCCCTGGTCGCGACAGCCGTCGGGGTGCTCGTCGGCCTGCCCGCACTGCGGCTGCGCGGGCTGACCCTCGGCATCGTCACCCTCGCCCTCGCCTACGCGATCGAGGCGGTCTGGTTCCGCAACTCCGACTTCGTCAGCTCGGACGGCGCCACCGTGGAGCAGCCGACACTGTTCGGGCTCGACCTGGGCATCGGCAGTGGCCACGCCTTCCCCCGGCTGCCGTTCGGGCTGATGTGCCTGGCGGTGCTGGTCGCCGTGGCGTGGGGCGTGGCGCGGCTACGGATGAGCGCGCTGGGCTCGGCGATGCTGGCGGTGCGCGCGAACGAGCGCTCGGCCGCCGGGATCGGGATCGACGTCGTCCGGGTCAAGGTGGTGAGCTTCGCGCTGGCGTCGTTCATCGCCGGCCTGGGCGGAAGCCTGCTCGCCTATCGCCGCGGTGTCGTGACCTTCGACTCGTTCAGCGCGATCGCCGGCCTGACCCTGCTGTCGACGGCCTACCTGGCCGGTGTCACCTCCGTCTACGGCGGGATTCTCGCCGGGGTGATGGGCGGCAGCGGAGTCGCGTTCGTCGCCATGGACCGCTGGGTCGACCTCGGCGACTGGTTCCCGGTGCTGTCCGGCCTGGGCGTGATCGGGGTGCTGATCGGCCATCCGGAAGGACTGGCCAGCGGCGGGCACCAGCTCGCCGGGCGGCTGCGCACGCTCGTCGGACGGGTCGGCCCACCCGGGCTCGGGGCCGCGAGGCACGCCGAACCCGGCTCCGCCGAACCCGGCTCCGCGGAGCCGATCGGAACGGCCGGGATGACGGCGGCACCAGTACCGTCGCCGCCGGCGGCCACCCGGACCGCGACACTGCGGGTCGACCATCTCACCGTGCGATACGGCGGTGTGCTGGCCGTCGACGACGTCTCGCTGCGCGTCGAGCCAGGGCAGATCGTCGGTCTCATCGGGCCGAACGGCGCCGGCAAGACCAGCGTGATCGACGCGATCACCGGATTCGCGCGGGCGACCGGGACGGCACACCTCGACGACGTCCGGATCGACACGCTGCCGACGCACCGGCGGGTCCGCCATGGCCTGGCGCGCACGTTCCAGGCGCTGGAGCTGTACGACGACCTCACCGTCGAGGAGAACGTCGGCGCCGCGCTGTCGGGTGTCCCCGGGCACGAGCGCAGGCATGCGCTGGAACGCGCTCTGCACCTGGTCGGCATCGCGGACCGGGCCGACCGGCCGGCGAGCGCGCTCAGCCACGGCGAGCGGCAGCTCGTGTCGATCGCCCGCGCCTGCGCCGCCGACACCCGGGTGCTGCTGCTCGACGAGCCCGCTGCCGGCCTCGACACGACGGAGACGGCCTGGCTCGGCGAGCGCATTCGGGCGATCAGTGCCTCCGGAGTCGGTGTGCTGCTCGTCGACCACGACGTCAGCCTGGTGCTGGGAATCTGTGACCACGTCTACGTCCTCGACTTCGGCAGGCTGATCGCGGACGGGGATCCCGAGCGGATCCGGGCCGACCGGGCGGTCATGGACGCCTACCTCGGCGCCGCGCAGCCGACCGCCGGACCCGCCGCGCAGCCGACCGCCGAGCCCGGCGCCGAACCCGCGGCCGAACCGGCTGCCGAGCCCGCCCCGGTGGTGACCTGATGACGTCACCCCGGCTCACCTGCGCCGGCCTCACCGGCGGGCATGGCACCGCCACCGCGTTCCGCGACGTCGACCTGGCCGTGGAGGCCGGCTCCGTGCTGGCGCTGCTCGGGCCGAACGGAGCCGGCAAGACCACGCTGCTGCTCACCCTCGCCGGCCTGCTGCCGAGCCAGGCCGGCGCCGTCACCCTCGACGGCACCCGGCTCCCCGGGGGCCGGCCGACGGCGGCGAACCGCGCGGGGCTCGTCCTCGTCCCGGACAACCGGTGCCTGTTCACGACGCTGACCGTCGAGGAGAACATCCGGGTCGCGGCGCGCCGCGGCGGGCCGAAGCCGGCGGCGATGCTCGAGATCTTCCCCGACCTCGAGAAACGCTGGTCCCTGCCCGCGGGGGCGTTGTCCGGCGGCGAACAGCAGATGCTGGCACTCGCCCGCGCGCTGGTGCAGCAGCCCCGGGTGCTCCTCGTGGACGAGCTGAGCATGGGCCTCGCCCCGCTCGTCGTCGAGGCCCTGTTCGCGACCGTGCGCCGGATAGCCGGCGAGCACGGCTGCGCGGTGGTGCTCGTCGAGCAGCACATCGGCCTGGCCCTCGGTGCGGCCGACTCCGCCGCGGTGCTGCGCGGGGGCGCGGTCGTCCTGCACGGATCGGCCGACGACCTCTCCGCCGAGCCCGAACGCTTCGAACGCGCCTACTTCGGCACAGCCGGATCCACGCCCGGATCCGCACCCGGAACCGCGCCCGGATCCGCACCCACATCCACGCCCAGGGAGAACGGCTAGTGGACACCGAAACCAGCAACGCGCGCCGCATCCGGGACCTCGCCGCGGCCCACCCGGACGAGGTGGCCCTACGTCACATCGCCCTCGACGGGACGAAGTCGGCGGCGACGTGGGCCGAGCTCGACCGCCGGTCGAGCCAGCTCGCCGGCGCGCTGGCGGATCGCGGGCTCACGGTCGGCGACCGGCTCGGCATCGGGCTGCGCAACTCGCCGCAGTTCGTGCTGAGCGTGCTGGCCGCCTGGAAGCTCGGCGCGGTCCCGGTCCCGGTGCGCTGGGACGTCCCGGAGTGGGAGCTGACCCGGCTGCGGGCCGTGATCGACCCACAGGTCTTCCTCGGCGACGCCGACCTCGGCTGGATCGACGCCACCGAGGGCACGCCCGTCCCCGACCTGCCCGACGCCGTCTCGCCACAGATCAACGGCATCTGCAGCAGCGGCTCGACGGGCACCCCGAAGGTCATTCTCACCAACCGTCCGTCGCGCTACGACGAACGGCTGACCACGCCGTTCATCACCGCGTGGAACCCGGTGCCGCGCCCGCAGACGATCCTCGTCCTCGCGCCGATGTACCACGCGAACGGCCTGACGACGCTCTACAACCTTCTTGCCGGCGACCGGCTGGTCGTCATGGAGAAGTTCGACGCGGCCCGGGTCGTGGAGGTGATCGAGGCCTGCCGGGTCACCACGTTCACCGCCACGCCGACGATGCTGCAGCGCATCGCCGACCTGCCCGACATCGAGCAGCGGGACCTGACCAGCCTGGTGTGGGTCCTGCAGGGAGCGGCCCCGATGCCGCCGTCGCTGGTACACCGCTGGGCGAAGCTGATCGGCCCGGAGCGGCTCGTGATGGCCTACGGGATGACCGAGGGCCTCGGCCTCACCGCGCTGCGCGCCGACGAGTGGATGGCACACGAGGGCAGCGTCGGACGCCCGTTCCGCGACACCGAGGTGCAGGTGCTCGACGACGACGGCCAGTCGCTGCCCGCCGGTGAGCCCGGGCTGATCTACCTGCGCTCCCGGATGTCGGCCGGCTACCGCTACCTGGGGGACGCACCCGCGCTGCGGGCCACCGCCGAGGGCTTCAGCACCGCCGGCGATGTCGGATACCTCGACGCCGACGGATACCTGTACGTGCTCGACCGGCGCGTCGACATGATCGTCTCCGGTGGCGCCAACGTCTTCCCCGCCGAGGTGGAGGCCGCCCTCATCGAGCACCCGGAGGTCGCGGACGTCGTCGTCATCGGCCTGCGGGATCCCGAATGGGGCCGGCGGGTCCACGCGATCGTCGAACCGGCGGATCCCGCACATCCGCCGGTGGCGAGTGAGATTGTCGGATACGCAAAGAGCAGGCTGGCGCCCTACAAGGTCCCGAAGACCGTCGAGTTCGTCGACGCGATTCCTCGCAGCGCGGCGACGAAGGTCAACCGCGGCGCGCTCGTCGCCGCCCGGGAGGCCTGACCGGGAACGGACGCACGGACACGGAACAGAGACCAGGCAACGGAACAGGGACCAGGCAACAGCAGCCGCAGTCAACGCAAGCCCGAGCCAGGAGGATCGAATGCCAGTAAGCAAGCCGAGCGAGTTACCGAAGGGCGGCGGCGGCCGCTGGCCGGCCAGCGGCGTCGGTTTCAGGTCGGTGCAGTGGGGTGACATGGAGGTCGGCTACACCTCCACCGGACCGGTCGACTGCACACCCGGCTATCAGGGCCTGCCGGGCGGGGTGTGCCCGTGCCCGCACTACGGCTATGTCTTCTCCGGCCGGCTGCGGGCCATCTACCCGGGCACGAACTGGCCGGACGAGATCGCCACCGCCGGTGACGTCTACTTCTTCCCCGCCGGGCACTCACTGGTCTACGAGGAGCCGAGCGAGGTTCTCGAACTCAACCCGGCGGCCGCGCTGCAGCAGGTCATGGCGCACTTCGAGTCCCTGGCCGGCACCGGCCGCCTCGAGGTCGAGGGCGACTGAGGAGGCGGCATGTCCGACGTCCGCGTGCCCGAGCAGCTGGACGAGGTGCTCTCCCCGGAATGGCTGACGGCGGCGCTCGGCCGCCGTTTCCCCGGCATCGAGGTCACCGCCGTCACCCGCGGCCCGACAGTCAGCCGGATCTCGACGAACGTCCGGTTCGCCATCACCTGCGCGGGTGGTGTCCCCGAGGGGCTGTCGCCCGACCTGTGCGTCAAGGGCTACTTCTCCGAGCGCACCCTGCCGGCGCGCCACGCCGGCATCCCGGAGACGCTGTTCTACCGCGACCTCGCCGAGCGGACGGGCGTGCGCACGCTGCGCGGCGTCTACGCCGAGGTCGACGGCGCGACCGGCGCCAACATCCTGATCACCCAGGACGTGATCTCCGACGGGGGTGCCTTCCTCGACGGCCGGCACCCCTACACCCCGGACCAGGCGGCCGAAAGCCTGGAACAGCTTGCCCGGCTGCACACCGCGACCTGGGGTGATCCGCGGCTGGCCGGCGCCGGCTGGCTGAGCTCGCGGATGGGGCCGCGCAGCGACGAGGGGTGGCGGGGCAAGATCGAGGCGAACTACACCAGCGACACCGGTGCGGGCGTTCCCGAGCAGGTGCGCGACGTCGGACGGATCATGGCCGCCTACGGCGCTCTGGCCGCGGTGGTCGCCGACACCACGCCGTGGACGATCGTGCACGGCGACCCGCATGTCGGCAACATCTTCCTGGACGGCGCCGGCCGCCCGTCGCTGCTGGACTGGCAGCTCGTGCAGCGGGCGCCCTGGTATCTCGACACCGGTTACCACATCGCCTCCGCCCTCACCGTCGCCGATCGCCGCCGCCACGAGGACGACCTGCTGCGGCACTATCTCGACGTGTTGGGCGCCGGCCTGCGGACGACGGGGGTCGAGCCACCATCCTGGGACGAGGCTCGGCTGGGGGTACGCCGCAGTGTGCTCCACGGCTGTTATCTGTGGAGCATCACCTCCATGGTCGACCCGGCGGTGACCCGCGTGCTGTTGGAGAGGCTCGGCACCGCGGTCGCCGACCTCGATTCCCTGACCTCGGTGGGAAGCTGACAGGTCGCCGGCCGGAACATTTCCCGACCGGCACGGACCGGCGGCACGGATTTCGGTTCGTGCCGCCGGTCTGTTTTCCCTTCCTCGTCTTTCCCTTCCTCGTCCGGACCTTCCCCCTGGGCTCGGCACAAACGCCCCAGGGTGTTCCTGGGCCTGTCAGTACACGCAGTCGGTGGGGGCCTCCGGGGCCGGTGCCGCGGAGCCGGCCGGCTGCGTGGCGGCTGCCGAGTTTCCCGAGGCGGACGGGCCATCCGGGCTCGCCGAACCGGTCGCGCCGGTGCCGCCCGCGAGAGCCTGGCCCCCCGGGGCCTGGGCGGGCGCCGGCAGGTCGGCGAGGCCCTTGTAGGTCGATCCCACGATGACCTGGACGCCGCCGTCGAGATCGTCGTCGGCCATCAGCCTCGCCGTGGGGATCTGGCTCAACAGCTTGCGCGCGGTGGCCTCGGTGCCGGCGCCGTACCGGATCCAGGTGGCCTTGTAGTTGTTGTAGGCGGCGTTGCCGCCGCTGTCGGCGCTGATGCCGCGGGTGCCGAGATCTCGGACGACCTTCGCGACGACCCCGGCGGTGCCGCTGCCGTTGAGCACCGAGATCGGTACATCGCCACCGCCGGCCGCGTCGTCGCCTTCACCGGCGCCGGCGAAGGGTCCGAAGACCGCGTCGAGATCCGACTGGTTGTAGAGCTGTGCGGCTCCGAGCCGCTTGGTGAACTCCCCGTTGGCCTCGTCTATGGCGCCTTCTGCCTTGGTCGGGGCGTGCGTGGGCAGGGTCTGCAGGCCGAGGGAGCCGTTCGAGACCCCCTGCAGGCGGCTGGCGAGCTGGGTCACGTCTTTCGTACTGGTCCCCTCGCCGTAGGTCAGGGCGTTGCCCACAGCGGACAGCAGGCCGCTGACCCTGGTCGGGCTGGTGAGCACGCCGTCCTCCCTGACTTTTGCGAGAATCCGGCTCAGGAAGTACTGCTGGCGTTTGGTCCGGCCGATGTCATAGCCGGGAAGCCCATAGCGCTGGCGGACGAAGGCCAGCGCCTGGTCGCCGCTGATCTGGATGTGCCCGGGACCACCCCTGAACCCACTCATTGGATCGTTCGTGTTTGAGCTGGTGACCCATTTCCCTTCGTACTTGAACCGTTCCGAGACATTCCTTTCGGTGATGCAGACGTCCACACCGCCGATCACCTCGGTAATGGCTTTGAAGCCGGCCAGGTTGACCGAGATGTAGTGGTCGATCCGCACCCTGGTCAGCGCTTCGACCAGCTTTATCAGCAGGGTGACGCCGCCGTTGGCGATGGCGGAGTTGAACTTCTCCTCGCTCGGCGGATGGATCTTGCCGGCGGAGTCGGTGTACGCGGGCATGACCACGAGGGTGTCCCGCGGGAAGGAGATCAGCGTGACTTTGCCGTCCTCGCCGAGGTGGGCGAGGATCGTGGTGTCCGAACGCATGCCCCCGAGGCCCGGTCGGTCGTCGGTGCCCACCAGCAGGAAGTTCTTCGCGCCCTCGCGGGCGGCCGGGCGGTTCGCACCGAGGTCGCCGATCGCGGCCCGGTGGGTGCGGGCGTCGAAATAGGTCAACGCACCCCAGCCGCCCACCGCGCCCATCACGATCACGGCCGAGGTCAACGCCGCTACCGCCACCGTCAGGCGGCGGGCGACTGTCTGTCGCGGTCGGCCGCCACGCAGGTCGAATGGCATTTTCCTGCCGTCGTCCGCCACCCGCGTACCGCCTCTCACCCGAACCTTCGGCGGCAGGACCGCCGACAGGCTCATGGAAACCGGCCCCCGCGATACACAGGCGGCAAAAGCCGCAGGCCACACGATCACGGCGGATAAGGGCAGAATTATAGACTCCGCGACAAAGACCCGCCGATGCGGTCGACCACTGGCCAGAACCCACGGTCAGCCGAGTAGGCGCAATACGAACGAATTCAGGCGCCAGGATCCTCCGCTCGCCTCGGCGACCATGGAGGAGCAGCGCCGGCAACCGAGGCCGGCCAGCCTCCGAGGGAGGCCCGGCCGGTGGGCGGCTCATCACGCCGCACCGACCCCGGGTCCGACCCCGGACCCCACTTCGGACCGGCCCAGTCCGGTTGGTACCGCACCGACCTCATCCAGCAGTTCGGGATCTCCCTGGTCGTCAGAGCATCCAGCAGAATCCTGAGACACGGCGGATCCGGACCACTGGCATGGGCCTGGCGGAGCAGCGCCGATGGAATGCGAACCCCACCCGCACGGCCAACCATCGAGGACCCCCGCCACCGCGCGGCACCGCCAATTCCTCTCAAGAGAGGCAAAAGGGGCAGGCTAACCTGGCAACCCGCAAGAATTGAGGATTTCGGTCGTTGGAACGACCAAACCCTTACTTCTTGCGACTCACCAGGTCGGCGTCAGGACGCCAATCCGCGGCAGGCTCGCCATCAGAGAAAACCAGATGTTCCTCGTCGGCGAGTCGCGGCTCGCCAACTCGAGGTCGAGGTGACCGTACTGCGGGACGAGCGCTGCGTGCGGACGAGCGAAAGCGGCATATTCAAGGAGTCGGATGCGATGGCAACGGTACGTGCCGCGATCACCCAGGTGGCCTGGACCGGCGACAAGGAGTCGATGATCGCCCGGCACGAGGAGCTGGCCCGCGAGGCGGCGGCCGCGGGCACCCAGGTGATCGGTTTCCAGGAGCTGTTCCACGGCCCGTACTTCGGCGCCGTGCAGGACCAGAAGTACTACGCCTATGTCGAGTCGATCCCGGGCCCCACGGTCGAGCGGTTCCAGGCCCTGGCCGCCGAGCTGGGCCTCGTCATGATCCTGCCGGTCTACGAGGTCGCCAACGAGGGCGAGTACTACAACACCGCGGCGGTCGTCGACGCCGACGGCAGCCTGCTCGGCAGATACCGCAAGCACCATATTCCACACCTGCCGGCCTTCTGGGAGAAGTTCTACTTCCGCCCCGGAAACCTCGGCTATCCGGTGTTCAACACCGCGGTCGGCCGGGTCGGCGTCTACATCTGTTATGACCGGCATTTCCCGGAGGGATGGCGGGAGCTGGGACTGAACAACGCCCAGCTGGTGTTCAACCCGTCGGCGACCAAGCCGGGGCTGTCGAACCGGCTGTGGGAGATCGAGCAGCCGGCGGCGGCCGCCGCGAACCAGTACTTCATCGCGGCGAACAACCGCATCGGCCAGGAGATCGACGAGTTCGGCGCCGAGGCCCCGCATTTCTACGGCTCGTCCTATTTCGTCGACCCGCGCGGCCGGTTCGTCGGCGACGTCGCCTCCGCGGACAAAGAGGAGATCGTCATCCGCGATCTCGATCTCGACGAGATCAGCCGCGTCCGAAACGACTGGCAGTTCTACCGGGACCGCCGGCCCGACTCCTACCAGCGGACGGTGATGGCGTGAGCTCCCTGCTCATCAGCGGCGGTACGGTCGTCAGCGCCACCGGCACCGCCCGCCAGGACGTCCTCGTCGAAGGCGAGCGGGTCGCCGCCCTGCTGGAACCGGGATCCGCCCTCGCCGAGGCGATACGCACCGGCTCCGCGGTGCCGGACCGGGTCATCGACGCGACCGGCAGGTACGTGATCCCGGGTGGGGTCGACGCCCACACCCACATGGAGATGCCGTTCGGCGGAACGTTCGCCTGCGACACGTTCGAGACCGGTACCCGCGCCGCGGCCTGGGGCGGCACGACCACCATCATCGACTTCGTCGTGCAGGCCCACGGGCAGCGGGTGCAGGACCAGCTCGCGCTGTGGCATGAGAAGGCCGGCGGCAACTGCGCCGTCGACTACGCCTTCCACCAGATCATCGGCGACGTCGACGACGAGTCACTCAAGGCCATGAGCGAGCTGATCGGCGAGGGCGTCACCAGCTTCAAGCTGTTCATGGCCTATCCGGGGGTGTTCCTCTCCGACGACGGCCAGATCGTGCGGGCCATGCAGACCGCGGCCGACAACGGCGGGCTGATCATGATGCACGCCGAGAACGGCTCGGCGATCGACGTCCTGGTGCGCCAGGCCCTGGCGGAAGGCCGCACGACGCCGCTCCACCACGGGCTGACCCGGCCCTGGCAGACCGAGCAGGAGGCCACCCACCGGGCGATCATGCTCGCGGACCTCACCGGCGCGCCGCTCTACGTGGTGCACGTGTCGGCCCGGCAGGCCCTGGCGCGCATCGCCGAGGCCCGCGACGCCGGGCAGAACGTGTTCGGTGAGACCTGCCCGCAGTACCTGTACCTGTCGCTGGAGGACCAGCTCGGCGCCCGCGGCGAGCAGTGGGGCGACTTCGAGGGCGCCAAGTGGGTCTGCTCCACCCCGCTGCGCTCGCGGGCCGAGGGCCACCAGGACGAGCTGTGGCGCTACCTGCGCACCGGCGACGTCACCGCCGTGTCGACCGACCACTGCCCGTTCTGCATGAAGGACCAGAAGGAGCGCGGGATCGGTGACTTCTCCCGGATCCCGAACGGCATCGGCTCCGTCGAGCACCGGATGGACCTGCTCTTCCAGGGCGTCAGGGACGGCCGGCTGAGCGTGGCGCGGTGGGTCGACGTGTGCTGCACCGCACCGGCGCGCATGTTCGGCCTGTACGGCCGCAAGGGTGTGATCACGCCGGGCGCGGACGCCGACATCGTGATCTACGACCCGGACGGCCACACCTCCATCGGCATCGGCCCGGGCCGTAGCCATCACATGAACATGGACCACTCGGCGTGGGAGGGCTTCGAGATCGACGGGCACGTCGACATCGTCCTGTCCCGCGGCACCGTCATCAGGGACGAGACCGGCTACGTCGGCAGCCGCTCGCACGGCCGGTTCGTCCCCCGCGGCCTGTCCCAGAACCTCATCTGAGCCGTGTCTGAGCTGTGTTCGGAGGCAAGACCATGGATTTCGGCGTCGTTCTGCAGACCGACCCGCCGGCGTGGCGGGTCGTCGACCTGGCCCGCCAGGCCGAGCTGTACGGATTCAGCCACGTGTGGACGTTCGACTCGCACCTGCTGTGGCAGGAGCCGTTCGTCATCTACAGCCAGATCCTGGCCGCCACTCACCGGGTGACGGTCGGGCCGATGGTGACGAACCCGGCCACCCGCGACTGGACCGTCACCGCGTCCCTGTTCGCGACCCTGAACAGCATGTTCGGCAACCGCACCGTCTGCGGCATCGGCCGGGGCGACTCGTCGGTGCGGGTCACGGGCGGCCGGCCGGTCACCCTCGCGCATCTGCGCGAGTCGATCGAGGTGATCCGTCCGCTGGCCAACGGCGGGGTCGCCGAGTACCAGGGCACCAAGCTGCGCTTCCCGTGGGGCGGGGAATCCCGGCTGCCGATCTGGGTCGCCGCCTACGGGCCGAGGGCGCTCGCCCTCGCCGGTGAGGTCGGCGACGGGTTCATCCTCCAGCTTGCCGATCCCGACGTCACCGCCTGGTCGATTGCCGCTGTGCGCCGGGCCGCCGCCGACGCCGGCCGCGACCCCGCGACCGTCGCCATCTGCGTCGCGGCGCCGGCCTACGTCACGGACGGCACCGACGCGGGTCTGGCGCACGGGCGCGACCAGTGCCGTTGGTTCGGCGGCATGGTCGGCAACCATGTAGCCGACATCGTGGCCCGTTACGGTGCCGACGGCGCCGCCGTGCCCGCCGCGCTTTCCGACTACATCACCGGTCGCGCCGGCTACGACTACAACGCACACGGCAAGGCCGACAACTCGTGCACCGACTTCGTCCCCGACGAGGTCATCGACCGCTTCTGCCTGATCGGCCCGCCGGAAACCCACGTGCGGCGCCTCACCGAGCTGGCCGCCCTCGGCGTCGACCAGTTCGCGCTCTACCTGCAGCACGACCACAAGGACGCCGTCCTGACCACCTACGGCGAGAAGGTGATCCCTGCGGTCTCCACACGCCGCACCGCCAGGCTCTGAGCTGCGCCCACTCGCCGGTCCGTCGGTGCGGCCCGCGCGCTTCGGCCCACGATTACGGATGTCGCACCGACATCAAAGGTGAGTATGTATTTACTTATCCGCTGTCTGCGAACTCAGCTTTCGGCGCCCTCCACCAAAGCCGTCCCGCGACGCCACCGACTGGCGCCATTCGCAGAAACCGGCGTGCCGCGCCAGAAGTCCGACGGGCAAGCTGCTTCCCATTCTGGCCGCCTTCTGCGCCGGCAGATTCCGTCGTCGCGGTGACGGGCCCAACTGCACCCGGAACATGATTGCCGCCGCCTGCTCGCGTCGATGGCGGCCCCAGCGGCCGGCCGCCGGACAGCCCGGGTCAACCCGGGCTGTCCGGCACCTCACCTCTGCCAGGAGTGGCCCTGGGCCGACCGACGGCACCGGCAGACCTCCGCCCGGCGGACGGGAGGCCCCGATGAGACCACCAATCGGTGTCGCCAGCGTTGGACCTGACCTCCGCGCACCCTCGAGCTCCCCCGGAACACCTACTTGCTTTAAAGCAATTTCCTATGGAAGAAAATTGCATTCTCACCTATTTGGATCCGATCCAACTAGCCGTCCGGTTGGCTTGGCCACCAGTCCGACACATGGTGCCGCACGACCTCCATCAGGGGATGTCGATGAGGTCGCCGACGCCGTCTCCCACCCGCCAAAGGCGACCTCCGGAGCACCTTTAGCGCCTTGTTCGCAAGGTTTCGCCTAGCACGGCACGTCCATCGACCAGCCAGCCATGGTGGACCTTACGGAATTTGGCACTAGTTCAAGTTCATCCGGGACCTTGCGTCCCGGTTTGGCCAGTCCTAGGCTGCGCTGTGACCTGAGTGAGTGCTCACTGTTGAGAAACGCTCTCACGCCCATCGCCGGCGGCGACGAGATGCGCAGTCGGCCCGCGCCGACCGGGGTCGGAGTTCGGCGACGCCACATTCATCAGGGGAGGTGCTGTGCTTCTTGCCGGGAAGCTGGTTGTGGTCACTGGCGGCGGGAGTGGCATAGGTGCGGCGCTGGCCGTACGGGCTGCCGCGGAGGGCGCCAGCACCGTCGTGGTTTCCGATGTCAACCTGGCCGCGGCGAAACGAGTGGCCGAGATTGCGGCAGCACAGGGCTGTCGAACGGAGGCCGTCCGCGTGGATGTCGCGGACCGGGCGGACATCGACAGCCTCATCCGCTGCACCGAAAAGGATTTCGGCCCTGTCGACGTGTTCTGCTCCAACGCCGGGATAGCCGTCGGTGCCGGCCTGGAAGCCCGGCCGCGCCAGTGGGCCGGGACCTGGTCCGTGAACGTCATGGCTCACGTCCATGTCGCGCAGGCACTGCTCCCAGCCATGGTGGACCGCGGCTCGGGCGCATTGTTGATCACCGCTTCGGCCGCCGGGCTGCTTGGTCTCCCGGGCGACGCCCCCTACTCCGTAACGAAGGCTGCCGCGGTTGCTCTGGCGGAATGGCTCGCACTCAGTTACGGCGGCCGGGGCGTTCAGATCAGCGCGCTGTGCCCGCTGGGCGTCAACACGGACATGCTGAGGAACGGATTCGACTCCGGCCACCCGTCTGCGCGGGCGGTGGTGGCGAGCGCCCCGGTCCTGGAGCCCGAGCAGGTCGCCCGTTGCGCCTTTCAGGGCCTGGCGGCCAACCGCTTTCTGATCACGCCTCATCACGAGGTTGACGCGGCCTTTACGGAGAAGGCCGCAGACATCGACGAATGGCTGTCCGGAAGACGGGCATCCCTCTTCTCGGCTGCCAGCCGTACCAGTGGTGGTATCTAGTTCCGACTGGCACCCTTCCCGATCACGATTCAGTCGCAGGAACCCGATCTGATCTGCCTCGAGATCTGATCTGCCTCGAACAACGCAGGCAGGAGCACCGGACTCGACCGGCTGACCCACGGACACGAGGAAGTGACCTGTGAAATACGGCATGAAACACAGTCGAGACAGCGGATGCGACCAGATCGACAGGTCCCGGACAAATGTTCCGCGACGGGATCAGATTATCGGAGTCAGTCCTTTCGGCCTACCAGATCCCAGACTGGTCGCCGCGGTCAGTGGCGCGGGAGCGCTGGGGGTGCTCGACCTCGGCCGCGACCCGACCAGGGCGGCCGCTGCGCTGCGTCTGACCTCACGGATTGCCGGTACCTCGTTCGGCATTCGCGTCTCCGAACCTGCACAGCTTTCCCGATATTACCTGGCCCAACACGAGGAAAAGATTGACACCGTGTTCTGGCCCGGCGATGCGCTGGCCGGCCCCGGTGGCAGGCGTCAGCTTGCCAGATTGAAGAAAGAGCTTCCCGACACCCGGCTCCTGATCGAGATCACCAGCCTCAGTGAAGCGGCGACAGCGGTGGATGCGGGTGCCGACGGACTACTGGCACGGGGCAGCGAGGCCGGCGGTCGAATCGGCGAGCTCTCCTCCTTTGTCCTGCTGCAGCAGATTTTGGAAGCGGACCAGTTATGCCATGGAAGTTCCCCGCCGCCGGTGTGGTGCTGGGGCGGCGTGGGCTTACGGACGGCGGTGGCCGCGGTGGTCGGAGGCGCCGTCGGGGTGGTTCTGGATACCCAACTCGCCCTGCTCCGACAAGCCTCGACGCCGGCGCCCACCGCAGCCGCGCTGCGCAGGATGGACGGCACCGAGACCGTGACTGCCGGTGGTCATCGTGTCCACCAGTCGGCGGCTGCCAGGCGAACCAGGGGAAACGCTGAAAGCTGGCCCACCGAGGTGGTTGTCTCCAGCCTGGGCGGCGATGACCCCGACCTGCGGCTTCTGCCAGTGGGCGAGGACGTGTTCCTCGCCCGGGAGTTCGCCGCCCGGTTCGGGACGGTGGCAAAGGTGGTCCAGGCGATCCGTCAGGAGCTCGACACCACCGCGGACGCGGTGGGTCGCGGCGCCTCGGATGCCGCCTTCTCCGGAGAGTCACCCCTGTGCCGCGCGCTGGGAATCACGAGGCCGGTCGCGCAGGGACCGATGACCAGGGTGAGTGACCGCCCCGGCTTTGCGCGACGGGTCGCGGATGACGGGGCTCTTCCCTTTCTCGCGCTTGCGTTGGCGAACGGAGAGCAGTCCCGCCAACTGCTGACCGAGACCCGAGATCTGCTTGGTGACCGGCCCTGGGGCGTCGGTCTGCTGGGGTTCGCTCCCGAGGACCTGCGCACGGCCCAACTGGAAGCCGTCCGCGATATCCGCCCTTCCTGTGTGATTGTCGCGGGTGGCCGGGCCACCCAGGCCACCGATCTTGAGAAAATCGGGATTCCTACTTTTCTGCACGTTCCTTCGCCGGTACTCCTCCGTCAGTATCTGGCCGCTGGCTGCCGGCGCTTCGTCTTCGAAGGATCCGAGTGCGGTGGCCATGTCGGTCCGCGTGCAAGCTTCCCATTGTGGGAGGCTCAGATTTCGGTTCTCCTCGACCACGTCGGCGCGTCCTCGGCCGGTGTGGACCCGTCCACGGACATTCAGATCCTGTTCGCCGGCGGTGTGCACGATGCCCGTTCATCGGCAATGGTGGCCGCGATGGCGCGTCCGCTGATCGACCGCGGCGTCGGCGTTGGTGTGCTCATGGGCACGGCCTACCTGTTCACCGAGGAGGCCGTGGAACACGGGGCCATCCAGGAGGAGTTTCAACACCAGGCGGTGGCGGCGGGAAGGACCGCGCTCCTGCGGACCGCCCCGGGCCATGTCACCCGCTGTGTGGAGAGCCCGTACGTTGACCGCTTCCGGGCCGAGAACAACGAGTTGCGTGCGCAGGGCCTGGCCGATGAGCAGATCTGGGAACGACTGGAGCAGCTGAACATCGGTCGGCTCAGGGTGGCCAGCAAGGGTCTGGAACGACGTGGCGACAGCCTGGTTCCGGTCGGCCGGGAGCAGCAGCGCGACGAGGGACTCTTCATGGCCGGGCAGGTCGCTGTCCTCCGGTCGACGACCACGACCGTCCGGATGCTCCACGAGAGCGTCACCGAAGGCGCACGCCAGTACCTCCACGACCAGGCTCGCCGGCTGCGGGCGGAATACAGTCCGACGGACCCGCCGACGACCCTCGGTGCTGGACCGCTGGACATCGCGGTCGTCGGAATGGCGTGCGTCCTGCCGGGCGCACCCGACGTGGCCACCTACTGGTCCAATGTGGTTGCCGGCAGGGATTCCGTGACGCCTGTTCCAGCGGACCGCTGGGACACCGAGATCTATTTCGACCCGGAGGCCAGTGGGCCGAGCGGGGAGAGAACCCGCTCGAAATGGGGCGGCTTCCTGCCGCGGATCCCCTTCGATCCCCTGCGCTACGGAATCCCGCCCTCCGCGTTGGCGAGCATCGAACCGGTCCAGGTCCTTGCGCTGGAAACCGCGCGCCGTGCCCTCGAGGACGCCGGGCTGGACACGGACGAGGTAGATCACACACGGACCGGAGTGGTCTTCGGAACTGAGCCCAACAGTGATTTTTCCGCGGCGCTGACCCTGCGTGCGCTGCTGCCGGCATATTTCGGAGAGGTACCCGCGGAGCTCGACGATCTACTTCCCCGTGTGACGCCCGAGACCTTCACCGGCATTCTCGGCAACATCATTGCCAGCCGGATCTCGAACAGGCTCGACCTGGGTGGGCCGGCCTATACCGTGGACGCCGCCTGTGCCTCGTCCCTGGCCGCGCTGGACATGGCCTGCAAGGAACTTCGGTTCGGCAGCGCCGACGTGATGATCTGCGGTGGCGCCGACCTGCACAACGGCATCTTCGACTATCTGATGTTCTCCTCGGTGGGCGCGCTCTCGCCGACCGGTCGAGCCAGGCCCTTCGCCGCCGAGGCGGATGGAACGACCCTGGGCGAAGGGGTCGCCTGCGTCGTTCTGAAGCGGCTCGCCGACGCCGAACGTGATGGTGACCGCGTGTACGCCGTGATCAAGGGGGTCGGCGCGGCCAGCGACGGGCGTTCGCTCGGCCTCACCGCCCCGCGCCCGCAGGGCCAGCGGCTGGCGCTCGACCGTGCGTACCGCGCGGCCGACGTCTCACCCGCCCAGGTGGGTCTGGTCGAGGCCCACGGAACCGGGACGGTTCTCGGCGACCGCACCGAGATCGATGCCCTCACGGAGGTGTTCACCGAGGCTGGGGCCGCCGCCGGCTCCTGCGCCCTGGGGTCCGTCAAATCCCAGATCGGGCATACCAAGACCGCGGCTGCCCTCGCCTCCCTCGTGAAGGTCTCCCTGGCGCTACATCACGGAGTCCTGCCACCGACCCTGCACATCAGTGCGCCCAACCCGGCATGGGCTCCCGACGTCAGCCCGTTCGTCTTCTCCGACACGGCACGGCCCTGGTCCCCGCCGGCGTCCGAACGGGTCGCCGGGATCAGTGCCTTCGGCTTCGGCGGGGCGAACTACCACGCCGTGCTCACCGGCCACCCGGGTGCGGTGGACTCCCGGCACGCCCTCGACGAGTGGCCGGCTGAGCTGCTGCTGTTCCGGGGCGCTGACCTGGCGGCGGCGCTACGCGCCGTCTCGGAGCTGCGCAACCTGCTGACCAAGAACGACGCCCAGGGCCGGCCATGGCCGCTGCGTGACATTGCCGCCACCGCGGCGGTCACCCAGGCCCGACAGGGTCGGGTCCAGATCGCCGTCGTCGCCCGGGACCTCGATGACTGCGCACGTCTGCTGGAGCTGGCGGCGAGCGGCGGATCGGACCCACGCGGCGGGTTGTTCGTGGCGGACGGATCGCTCCCCGACGGGCCGCCCTCCGGCAAGGTGGCCGTGCTCTTCCCGGGGCAGGGAAGCCAGCGGCCGGGCATGCTCGGCGAGCTGTTCGTGGCATTCCCCGAGCTGCGGGACTATCTGCGGCTGGGGCAGGCGTGGGAGGGCACCATCCTGCCGCCCTCGCACTTCGACGCGGCGCAAGGCGCGGCGGCAGACGCGGCGGAGCGGCTGAAGGACACCCGGATCGCGCAGCCCGCGCTCGGCGTCGCCGGTCTCGGGATGTACCACCTGCTGTCCCGGCTGGGCCTGACACCGGACCTGGCGGCCGGCCACAGCTACGGCGAGCTGGTGGCGCTCTGTGTGGCGGGCGCCTTCGACGCCGAGACCCTGCTCGAACTCTCCGCCGCGCGGGGCGAGGCGATCATCGCCGCCGTCAGCGGACACCCGGCCGCCGAGGGCGCAGAGCCCGACCAGAGCGCAGTGCCCGACCAGGGCGCGATGGCCGCCGTCCGCGCCACCGTCACAGCCGTGACGTCGGTGCTGGCCGCCGACCAGCTCGCTGGCAGGGTGGTCCTCGCCAACCACAACGGTCCCGACCAGGTCGTGATCTCCGGGCCGACAGCGGATGTCGAGACGGCGATCAGGCTCCTGCGCGAGGCCGGGCACAGTGCTGTCCGGCTGCCCGTCGCGTGCGCCTTCCACAGCCCGCTCGTCGCTGACGCGGGCAAGGTCTTCGCCGCAGCGCTGAAGCAGGCCCGCGTCACCGCCCCCGGGCTCCCTGTCTGGTCGAACCGGACGGCTGCCCCCTACCCGGCCGCGGACGGGACCGGCGACGCCGTGCGGGTCGAGCTCGGCGCACAGATCGCGGCGCCGGTGCGGTTCGTGGAACAGATCGAGGCGATGTACGCCGCGGGCGCGCGGGTGTTCGTGGAAGCCGGACCCGGCCGGGTGCTCACCGGCCTGGTCACCTCGATCCTCGCCGACCGGCCGCACGTGGCGGTGGCCTGCGACGGGCGTCGGGGTGGGCTGACCGGCTTCCTGGACGCGGTCGGCGCGCTCGCCGTCGCGGGCGTGCCCCTGCGCACGGACTGGCTGGTCGACGGCCGCGACGCGGTCGACCGCACCGCGACGTTGCCCCCTGACCGCCACCGGTGGAGCGTCGACGGGCGCAGCATCTGCCTCGCGGACGGGAAGCCGGTGCCCGGCGGCCTGGTCCCCGCCCGGCGAGTCCAGCTGTCCCCGAGCGGCACGCCCGCCGCCGCGTTCCCCGTCGCGCCCGGCGCGCCCGCCGCGCCCGCGCCTGGGGCTCTGGTCAGCCAGTTCCTGCAGACCGCCCGGGACAACCTCGCCGGCCAACGGGACGTGTTGCTGTCCTACCTAGGCGTGGATTCCGCGCCGGCTCCGCGGAGCCGTAGCCGCACCGAGCTTCCGCCCGCTCCAGCGCTGCACGACCAGACCGTCGCAAGCCCTGGCACCAGCGGAACGCCGTGGGCCGCCGCGACGACGACACCAGCCGTGGCACCAGCCGCGGTGCCGGTGCAGGCAGCCGTGCCAGTGCCAGTGCCGGTGGCGGTGGCGGTGGCGGTGGCGGTGGCGCCGGATGTCACGACGGCCGTGGTCAATGTCATCGCCGACGGCACCGGCTACCCACCGGACATGATCGAGATCGACCTCGATCTCGAGACCGACCTGTCGGTGAACTCCCTCAAGCGCACCGAACTCGCCGGCAGGCTCTCGGAGCAGTTCGGGTTCGCCGACCGCAGCGGCGGCGTCGACGAACTGAGCCGCCTGCGCACCGTTCGCGGCATCGTCTCCTGGATCACCGACCAGACCCCCGCACCGTCCGCGCCCCCTCCCCCTCCCACGATCCAGACCGATCCCCCCGGCAGGGCGCGCGGCAGGAGCCCACAGCGCTTCATGCTCACGCGACAGCCGTCGCCGGCGGCACCGGGCCAGCCTGATCTGGCCGGAACCTCCTGGGTGGTGATCGGGCGCGGCCCCGAGCCGGCCATCGAGACCTCCGTCGCGGGTCGGCTGGTCGAACTCGGTGCGCGGGTCAGTTCCCGGGTGGGCGAGGACCTCGACGCCGCCGACCTGAGCGCGTTCGACGGCGTCCTGTACCTGGCCGGGTGGGGCGGCGACCTGGGCGGGCCGGAGCTGCCGGGCGCCTTCGGATCGCTGCGTGGCGCGCTCCGCGGGCGCCTGCGCTGGCTGCTGGCCGTGGCACCCACCGGCAGCACCCGCACGGCGGGCCTGCGCGGGCTGTTCCGCACGATCAGCCGGGAGTACCCGGCGATCGCCGTCCGGCTGCTGGAGGCCGGGCCGGACGCGGTGCCGAGGCTCGCGGATCTCGTGGTGGCCGAACTGAACGAGCCTCCGGGACCGGCCGCGGTCGTCTTCCACGACGGGGCGCGGCGCGAGACCGAGGCGCTGACGGCGGTCAGTGCCGGGCCGATGGCGTCGGTCGGTGCGGGGCCCGCCGACGACGGCGCGGCCGAGGCCGCCGCGCTCGGCCTGGACCGGGACGCCGTCGTCATCCTCATCGGCGGGGCCCGGGGCATCACGGCGGGCTTCACGACGCTGCTCGCGGGCGCCGGCCGATGCCATCTCGAGCTCGCCGGCAGCACCCCCGCGCCGGCGGACGACGAGGACCCGCGGCTGGCGGCGGCGGTCGACCAGCAGGCGCTGATCAGGATCCTGAGTGGCCTGGGGCAGGAGAGCCCGGGCAAGGTGGCCCGCAGGGCACGACTGGTGCTGGCGCAGCGGGAGATCCGGGCCACGTTGGCCGAGGTCGACGCCCGCGGCGGGCAGGCCCAATACCACCGGCTCGACGTCCTGGACACCGAGGCGGTCCATCAGTTCATCAAGCAGGTCCACGCCCGTCACGGCCGGATCGACGCGGTCGTCTACTCCGCCGGGATCATCGCCGATCGACTGATCGCGGACAAGGAACCCGAGGAGTTCCGACGGGTCTACGAGACCAAGGTCACCGGTGCCCGCACGGTGCTCGCGGCGCTGGGCGAGCTTCCCTTCCCGCCGCGGGCGGTGGTGTTCTTCGGCAGCGTCGCCGGCGCGCTCGGCAACCGAGGCCAGAGTGACTACGCCGCCGCCAACGACGCGCTCGAGACGCTGGGCGCGGACTGGCAGGCCCGAACCGGCCTGCGGGCGCTCACGGTCCACTGGGGCCCCTGGGCTCCGGACCCGCGGCACCCCGGAATGGTCAGCTCCGACCTGGAGAAGGACTTCGCCCGGCGCGGCGTGGACCTGATCGACCCCGACGAGGGCCACCGAAGCCTCCTGCGGGAGCTGGCCTGGGGGCCTCGTGACATCTGCGGTGTCGTGTACACGGCTTCCGGCTGGTAGGCGATGTCCACTTCTTCGACGTCCACTTCTTCGACGCCCACAGCCGCGACACCCACAGCCGCCACGCCTCCGGGCGCCTCGTCCGACTGGCGGCAGCCGCCGATCGCGGTGGTCGGCATGGCGGTGCTCCTGCCCGGAGCCCCGGACCTGGACACCTACTGGCGGAACCTGCTCGCCGGCGCGGACGCCATCACCGAGGTGCCGCCGAACCGCTGGGATCCGGCACTCTACGACCCGCGGGGAGCGACCGGCAGGCCGAGCGCCGACAGGATCTACTGCCGGCGCGGCGGGTTCGTCGACGAGTTCGCCCACGCCGATCCGCTCCGCTTCGGCATTCCGCCGCACGAGGTGGGGAGCATCGAGCCCGACCAGCTCATCGCGCTGCGCGTCGCGGCGGCCGCGATCGACGATGCCGGTGGCATCGAACGGCTGGGCGATCTGCGACAGACCGGCGTCGTGCTCGGCCGCGGCGGGTACCTCAGCCCCGGCTTCGTCCGTCTCAATCATCGGGTACGAACCGCCCGCCACCTGGTCGACACGGTCAGCGCCCTGCTACCCGACCTCGACGGTGATGATCTCGAGAGGATCCGCGCGGCGTTCCTCGAGCCGCTCGGCCCCGAGGTGCCGGAGGCGGCCATGGGCATCGTCCCGAATCTGGCCGCCTCCCGGATCGCCAACAGGCTGAATCTCGGCGGCCCGGCGTTCACCGTCGACGCGGCCTGCGCCTCCTCGCTGGTCGCCGTGGACAGCGCTGTGTCCGCGCTGGCTTCGGGGCGGTGCGACACGATGCTGGCCGGCGGCGTCCACCACTGTCATGACATCACCTTGTGGAGCGTGTTCACGCAGCTGCGGGCCTTGTCGAGGACCCAGCGCAGTCAGCCGTTCGACCGGAACGCGGACGGGCTTCTCATCGGCGAGGGCACCGGGATGGTCGTCCTGCGGCGGCTGGCCGACGCGCGGCGGGACGGGAACCGGATCTACGCGGTGATCCGCGGCACCGGCGTGTCGAGTGACGGGCGCGGCGGCGGGCTGGTCAGTCCCGATCCGGCCGGGCAGGCGGCCGCCATCGAACGGGCCTGGGACGCCGCCGGCCTCGACCCACGCGCCGCCGACGCGGTGGGCCTGATGGAAGCCCACGGGACGGGCACCCCGACCGGGGATGAGGCCGAGCTGGCAACCCTGGCCCAGGTCTTCGGTGGGCCCGTCGACGGTGATCCGGACGAGACCCGGCCCGCCGCCCTCGGCTCGGTCAAGGCGATGATCGGGCACACCATGGCGGCCGCCGGCATCGCCGGACTGGTGAAGGCCGTGCTGGCGCTGCACCACCGGGTCCTGCTGCCGGCGGTGAACTGCGCCGAGCCGCATCCGGCGCTCACCACCACCCGCTTTCGGCTGTTGTCCGCCCCGGTGCCGTGGGAATCCGCGGGCGTGCGCCGTGCCGGGGTCAACGCGTTCGGGTTCGGCGGTACCAACGCGCACGTGGTGCTGGAGGAGTCCCCCGTCGCCGCGCCGCCCGCTCCGGACCCGGCCCCAGGCACGAGCCCGCGGGCGAGGGCGAGCCTTCTCAGCGCGGTGGCCGAGCCCGAGGTGGTCCTGAGACTGGCCGCGGCGACACCGGACGAGCTGGCGGTCATGCTCGAGGTCGAGGACGAGACGCTGCGGCGCGACGCGGTGGGCACGCCCGCCTTCACCGGCGTCGGGGCACGGCTCGGTCTGGTGAACCCGACCCCGCGACGACTCGCCGCCGCCCGCCACGCGGTCGGCGGTATGCGCCTGGGGACGTGGCAGGCGTGGCGCGGCCGCGGCGAGGTCTGGGCCAGCGCGGAACCGCTGTCAGAGGGGCCCAACGCCGGCCGTACCGCGTTCGTCTTCCCCGGGCTCGAACCGGAGTTCTCGCCACAGATCCACGATGTCGCCGACCGTTTCGGGTTCTCCCTGCCGCCGGACCTCTCCGCGGCGGCACTGGGCACCCACGGTACGAGCGTCCTGCTGGTCAGCCGGGTGCTCGACCGGGTGCTACGGCGGATGCGCATCGAGCCCGACGCCCTCGCCGGGCACAGCATCGGCGAGTGGAGCGCGATGTTCGCCGCCGGAATGTTCGACGAAAGCGAGGCTGACGCCAGCGTCTTCGCCGCCGATCCGTACGACGGGGACGTTCCGCAGGTCGACTACGCCTCGCTGGCCTGCTCGAGCGACGATGCCCGGAAGTTCATCGCCGACTTTCCGGACGTGGTCCTCTCGCACGACAACGCACCGCTCAGCACGGTTGTGTGTGGCCCGCCGGCGGCGATCGAGCGACTCGCCGACCGGCTGCGGCGGAAGAACGTCGTCGTCCAGATAATGCCTTTCCGCTCGGGCTTCCACACGCCCATGCTGCGGCCCTATCTGCCGGCGCTGCAGGCACGGACGGATCGCCTCCGTATTCGCCAGGCGGCGCGGGTGGAGCTGTGGTCGGCGACCACTGGCGCGCCGTACCCCGCCGATCTGACGGCGGTCCGTGAGCTGTTCATCCGCCATCTGGTCGAGCCCGTTCTGTTCAGGCAGACGATCGAGGCCATGTACGCGGCTGGCGTCCGGGTGTTCATCCAGGTCGGACCGGGCAGGCTGGGTGGGCTGATCGACGGGGTGCTGGAGGACCGGCGGCATCTGACCATTCCGGCGAACTCCGCCCACCGGGACGGGATCGGCCAGCTCCGCCGAGTCGCGGTGGCCCTCTGGGTCGAACACGGGAACCCCGACTTCGCTGTGCTGGACGGACCGGCGGGTGCGTCTGTCCCGGGTGGTCGAACCGCCCAGGTACGGCTCGCCCTGGGTGCGGAGGTCGCCGCCGTCGACCCGACGCGGCTGCCGCGCGTCGGGCCACCCACGGCCGGGCTGGGGCAGCCCGCGACGGCGATGGCCGGGCACCCGCTGGCGGCCTGGGCGGACCGGGATCCGATGGCCAGACAGATCCTGGACCTGATCACCGACACCGCCGACACCGCCGCCGCCCTGTTGGCACACACGCAAACGCACACCACCGAACCAGCGCCGGCGCCGGACGTCGGCCACGCCGCCGGCCCCGCGGGCTCCACGGGCGTGCTGCGTGCGGAGCCCTCCGGGCAGGGATGGACGTCGACCCTGCGGGTCTCGGTGGCCGCCATGCCCTACCTGCTTGACCATTCCATGACCCCGCAGCCGCCCTCCTGGCCGGATCTGGAGGACAGCCGGCCGGTGGTGGCGGCGACGACCATCGTCCGGCTGATGGCGGACTACGCGGCGCAGGCGTCGGGGCGGATTCCGGTCGGCGTCTACGACGTGCGTTTCGACTCCTGGCTGCGCGCGGAGCCGCCGGTCGACGTCGCCGTCAGCGTGCGGCCCGAGGCGTCGGACCGGTTCCGGGTGACCTTCGCCGGCTACGCGAGCGGGCTGGTCCGGGTGGCCGACGCGTATTCCGACGTGCGGCCGCCGCGGTGGCCGGTGGACCACGACACCGAGCAGGCGCCCACCATCACCGGTCGAGATCTGTACCGGACACGGATGATGTTCCACGGGCCGGCCTTCCAGGCCGTGACCACCTTTCTGGGGTACGGCCCCTCCCACGTGCGGGCGGTGCTGCGAGGCACCGGCACGCCGGGAGCGCTACTGGACGCCGCCGGCCAGTTGCTCGGCTACTGGATCAGGATGCGGGAGAAGGACCGGTTCGTCATGTTCCCGGTGCGGTTCGGGGCCATCGAGTTCCACGGCCCCGAACCGGCACGAGGGACCCCGGTCACCTGCCACGCCTGGGTCCGCGAGATCGACGGCTCCCAGGTCGATGCCCATATGCAGCTCGTCGACGGCAACCAGGTCTGGGCCGTGGTCCACGGCTGGGTGGACCGGCGGTTCGACCTGCCCGCGGAGCTGGACGAGGCCTTCCGCTGGCCGGAGCTGCACCCCGTTTCCCGGCAGGCTCCGGACGGCTCCGTCATCGCCACCGAGCGCTGGGCGGATCTCGCCGTCCGGGAGATGGTGCTGAGCCGGTACATCGGCGCGGCCGAGCGGCCGGAGTACGAGCTGACGCCACCGCGCCAACGCAGGGAATGGCTACTGCGGCGGATCGCGGTGAAGGACGCAGTCCGCGGCGAGCTGTGGAAGGCCGGGCTCCGGGCGGTCTTCCCCGTCCAGATCCGGGTGACGGACCGCGTCGAGCCACCGGACCGGGACGCCCCCGCCGTGGTCACGGTGGCCGGAGTCCACGGCTATCCCCTGCCGCCCTTCGCCGTCTCGGTCACGAGCACTCCGGACGCGGCGAGGGCGATCGCCCAGCCGGCGGCCGCCGAAGAAGACCGGCGCAACGAGACGCATGCGATGTCAAGGAGAACCGAGGCGTGATGACAAGGAACAGTCCTGTCAGCCAGGTGCTGACCGAAATCAATGACATGATCAACAAAATCATTCGCAAATACGGATCACCTCCCACCCAGGTCACCATGGAAACGTACTTCCACAGCGATCTCGAACTGGAGAGCATCGACCTGGTGACGCTTGGCGGCCTGCTGGCCGAACGTTACGGCGACCATGTCAGCATGGCCGAGTTCCTCGCCGAGAAGGAACTCGGTGAGGTCATCGCCCTGCGCGTCGGCGAGCTGGTCGACTACGTCACCACCCAGATCAGCACTTCCGCGACCGCGGGTTGAGATGCCGACGATTCACGTCAACGGCGGCGATATTCACTACCTGCACGCGCCGGGGCGCGGTGACGGCCCGGCGCCGACGCTGGTCTGCGTGCACGGGCTGGGAACCGACAGCCTGGCAAGTTTCTACCTGACCCTGGCGGCGCCCCTGACCGCCGCCGGCATCAACATGATCTTTTACGATCTGCGTGGCCATGGCAACAGCGAACGGCCCGCGAGCGGGTACCGCGTGCACGACTTCGTCGCCGACCTCGACGGGCTTCTCACCGCGCTCGACGTGCCGTCCCCGGTGCACCTGGTCGGCAACAGCTTCGGCGGCACGATCGCCTTCGCGTTCGCCGCGGCACACCCCGACAGGACAGCCAGCATCGTGTCGATCGAGTCGGAACCGCCCACCACGGCCTGGGCTGACCGGGTCGGCCAGGTCCTGGAGAACACCAGGCAGGAGCTTGCCCGCGAGGAGACCTACCAGCTGATCTCGGCGACCTTCGGTGATCACCATGCCCGGCTGTCACGGCAGGCCTTCCGGCGCCTGCAGGAAACGACGATGGCCGAGGAGATTCCGGCCGGCCCCTTCCTGGACCTGGTGGACCTGGGCCGGATCAGGGTGCCGGTCCTGAGCATCATCGGCAGCGACGGTTTCCAGTCCGAGGACCCGTTCCTGCTGGAAGGCCTGCTGCCGAACTGCCGCACGGTCGTCCTGCAGGACCAGGATCACTCCGTGCTCGTCGAGGCGCACCGGCGGGTGCGTGATCTGCTCCTCGACTGGATCTTCTCCCAGAACTCGGTCGCCGCCGGGCCCGGTGGTCGGACGTGAGTACCTTCCTGTTGGTCGTTCCACCCCTCACAGGTCACATCACCCCGCTGGTGGCGGTGGCCGAGCAACTGGGTCTTCTCGGGCACCGGGTCGTCTGGTCCGGCGACCCGGCACCGATCAGAGAGCTGGCCGGCCCGGCCGCGGTGGTACACCCCGCCCTCGCAGGCAACGTCGGCGCCGTCAGCCGCGGCGCCGACCTGCGGGGATACGCCGCCGTGCAGGCGCTCTGGGAGGACTACCTCATCCCGCTGGCCGCCGCCACCCACGAGTCAGTGGCCGAAGCGGCCAAACGGTTCGACGCCGACCTCGTCGTCGCCGACATGCAGGCACTGGCCGGCCCGCTCGCCGCGGCCCGCCTGGGGATCCCGTGGGCCACCTCGGCCTCCACCTCGGGCTCGTTGGGAGATATGTTCGCCGCCACGCCCAGGATCCGGCAGTGGCTCGACGGGCTGTTCACGGATCTGATCGCACGGCTGCCCGAAGACGCGGCCACCACGCTGACCCCCGCGACCCTGGAACGTTCCCCGCATCTGGTTCTCGCCTTCACCACCGCGGCTCTCGCCGGCACGGTCCAGATCGCGGGGCCACCGCCCGCCTGGATCGGCCCCGCGCTGCGCAGGCAGGGCCCGCCGCAGGACGACCCGAAGCCAGCCAGCCCCTTTCCCTGGGCACGGCTCGACGCCCGGCGGCCGTTGATCATCGTCAGCCTGGGCACGGTCAACAACAGCGTCGGCGGCCCCTTCCTACGGGCCTGCGCGCAGGCCCTGGGCCAGCTCGGCGACCGCGTCCAGGGCGTGTTGGCCGACCCGCTCGGCGCGGTCGACGCCGTCCCCGACAACGTCCTCACCTGGGGGCACATACCCATGCTGGCTTTGCTGCCGCGCGCGGCGGCGGTCGTCTGCCACGCGGGTCACAACACCGTGTGTGAGGCGCTCACACACGATCTGCCGCTGGTCGTCGCGCCGATACGGGACGACCAGCCGGTCGTCGCCCAGCAGGTGGTCGACGCGGGCGCCGGCATCCGGCTGCGTTTCGCCAGGGCGACCCCGGGCCTGATCGCGGACGCCATCGTCGCCGTCCTGCGCGAGCCTGGCTACGGGCTCGCGGCACGGCGGATCGGTGCCTCGTTCCGGCGCGCCGGCGGAGCCGTGGCCGCCGCGAATCTGCTGGTGCGCCTCGTCGACGCAGGCACCCCGGTCCGATGAACGCCCAGGCGCACGACCTTCACCTGCCGCGGCATCGCCCACACAGCCCGCTGCGGCTGGCCCTCGGCTACACGACCGGCTTCCGGCTTCGGCTGGCGCTCGGCAGCGTCCTCACCCTGGCGGGAACAGCGTTCTCCCTGGCCCAGCCGCTCATCGCGCAGCGCATCCTGGATCGACTCGCTCGCGACCAGCCGATCGTCACCCTGCTGGCGCTGCTCGCCGGGGCGGTCGCCCTCGGGACCGTCATCGCCGCGCTGGGCTACTTCGTCGTCGAGTCGGTCGGCGAATCCGTGGTGCGAACCGTCCGGCGGCTGCTGGCGCAGCGCATCCTCCGGCTCAGGACACCGGTGTTCGACGACGTCGAGGCGGGGGATCTCATCTCCCGCCTGGTCGCGGACACAACCCTGCTGCGCCAGGTCACCACCCAGGCGATGGTGACGTCGATCACCGCGACGATCGGCCTGCTGGGCTCGCTGGTGATCATGGGTCTGATCGACTACATGCTCCTGGCAGTCACCCTGACGGCCGTCGTGACCATGAGCGTCGTGGTGCGCTGGTCCGCCGTCAGGATCGGGCGCGCGTCGGGGAAGGCCCAGGAGGCCGTCGGCTTCATGGCGACCCTCCTGGACCGCGACCTCGGAGCCTTCAGGACGGTCAAGGCCGCCGGAGCCGAGCAGAACGAGATCGACCTGCTGACCGCCGCAGCCGACACCGCATGGCGGCGCGGCCTGCGGGTGGCGGGATGGCAGGCCGCCAGCGGGGCGTCCACGAGCCTCATCCTGCAGACGTCGTTCCTCGCCGTCCTGGGAGTGGGCGGCGCCCGGGTGACCTCCGGAAAGCTGACCCTCGCGGACCTGATCGCCTACCTGCTCTACATGTTCTTCCTGACCCAGCCGGTCATGGCCCTGGCGGGCGCCTGGGGCCAGCTCAAGGTCGGCAGCGCCGCCATCGCGCGCGTCCAGGCCGTCCTGGCCCTCGCTGTCGAACCCGCGGGGACGGAATCCTCGGCGCCCGGCCCCGACCGAAGCCGTGCGAGCGTGTTCTTCGAGAATGTCGTGTTCACCTACCGGCCCGGACTGCCGACCGTGCATCGCGGCGTCACGTTCGCTGTTCCCGCGGGAAGAATGACCGCCGTGGTCGGCCCGTCCGGAGCCGGGAAAACCAGCCTCTTCGCACTCCTCGAACGCTTCTACGAAATACGGTCAGGTCGCATACTGGTCGACGGGCTGGATATTCGGGAATGGCCGCTCGCGGACCTGCGGCGGGCGATCGGCTATGTGGAACAGGAAAGCCCGGTACTCGCGGGGACGCTGCGGGAGAACCTCACCCTGGGGCTCGCCGGCATCAGTGACGGGCAGCTGTGGGAGATCGTCCACCTCGCGCAGCTCGGCGACGTCGTCCAGGCGCTTCCCGGCGGCCTGGACGGCTGGATCGGCTACCGCGGCGGCAGCCTCTCCGGCGGTCAACGGCAGCGGATCGCGATCGGCCGGGCGCTGCTGCGTCGCCCCCGGCTGCTGCTGCTGGACGAGGCGACCTCGGCCCTGGACGCGACCAACGAGGCGGCGCTGCGTGCCACCATCGCCGCCGCCTCGGAGGTGACGACAGTGATGGTCATAGCCCACCGGCTGTCAACGGTCGTCGAGGCCGGCCAGATCCTCGTCATGGAATCCGGAAGGGTGCGCGCCTGCGGCACCCATCGGGAACTGCTCGACTTCGATCCGGTCTACCAGGAGCTCGCGAGAACGCAGCTGCTCATCCCAACCTGAATGAATCCGATGGGAAGGTGCCGTGACCAGCATCGACGATGCCGAGCCCACCACGCGTGACCGTCTGCTCGACGCCGCCGAACGGCTACTGCTCGAGGAGGGCTACGCGGCTGTCACCTCACGGCGGGTCGGCGCCCACGCCGGGCTGACCCCGCCGCTGGTGCACTACTACTTCCGCACCATGGACGACCTGTTCCTGGCGATGTTCCGCCGCCGCGCGGACCCCGGCCTCGAGCTGCTCGGTGAACTGGTCCGCTCCCGCCCGACGGTGCGCGAGCTGTGGGACCTGCACGAGGTGGGCATCATCACGAGCACTCGCTTCAACCTGGAGTTCATGGCCCTGGCCAACCACCGCAAGGCGATCCGCGCGGCAATCGTCGAGTACTACCAGCGATATCGCCAGCTTCAGCTCGACGCCTTCACCGCGGCGCTGGCCGATCTGCGCGTCCCGCCAGACCTCTGCCCGCCACCGGTGGCGCACCTGGTGATGCTCGGCGTCACCCAGCTGATCGCCATCGACGCGGAGCTCGGCGTGGGATCGGATTACGAAAGTGCGCTCGACTTCCTCAACGAGCACACCGACGGTCTCGCCCGGGGACATGTTCCCGGCCGGGTTCCTTCAGCTCGCTAGCCGAAGGCGCGGACGGCGTCGTACATCAGCTGGGCGGCGCGCTGGCAGGTGACCTTCACCCCGAACCAGATCACCTGCGGTTCGCCGGCCGACCCGCAGGTCGCGCGCAGGTCGGTGAGGAACTGGTTGTCGATCGCGAGCCTGCGCTGCTGGGTGGGGTCGACCTTCGGGCCGTTCAGGAAGTTGCGGTAGCCGAAGTCGTGGCGCAGGCACGGGCCGGCGAACAGGGCGTCCACCTCGGGCGGGGTCGGGCCGCTGCACCCGTCGGTCGTCCACACCAGCTCACCGCCGGCCGGGCCGGCCGCCCGGGCGTCGCGCACGACGACGAAGTCCGCCAGCGGGAGCCCGTACACGCTGGGCACGTCGACCGCGGGCACCTCCCCGCCGGGCTCCTCATGGGTGTCGGTGTCCTCCCCCGTGACGTACACGGCGCCGCCCTGGAAGTAGCTGACGCTGTCCGCCCCGACAGCCGGGCGGGGGTCCAGCAGCGGGTAGCCGAGCGGGCCGTCCGCGCCGCCGCCGTCCGCCCAGGCGTCGGCAGCGGGCTCGGTGACGACGTGGGTGCCGGTCGACGGGCTGGTGGCGATCGTGCCGTTCTCGAACCGCTGGGTCGTGCCGGCGCCGGCTCGCGTCGCGTCGTCGACGGGACGTCCCAGCGCGCCGGTGGTGCCACCGAGCTGGGCGTAGCGGGTGTAGATCTGGCCGCAGACGTCGAAGTCGCCCACCTGGTGGCAGGTGTCACCGCCCGCCGCAGGCGTCGCGGGCCGCGTTGTCGGATCGGCCGACCGGTCGGCGTCCGGTTCCGCGGAACCGCCCGGATCCGCGGAGTCGATCACATCCGCGTCGACCGTTGTCCGGGTCGGGGCCGGCGGGCTCGTCGGCTCCGCTCCCGCCGGGGTCATCGACGGCGACGGCTCGCCGGCCTGCAGACCAGCGGCACCGGGCTGGCAGCCGGCCGTCAGCAGGACGAGCGCCAGCGTGGTGGCCGCGGCTGCCGCGGCACGGCGCGACAGCCGGCCGCGCGTGGCGGGGCCTCGGCGGTCCGACATGGTCTGCTTCCTCTCGACCAGTCGAACACTAGGTCCCGAACGGCCCGAGGTGACCCGTTTTCTCCTGTGCAATGACCGACAGGTCGGTCACCGACCGCTTCCGCGGCGCCGCGGCGCGCGGCCTGCGCCACCGAGGGCAGCCGGGGGCGGCCAGGCCGCCCATCCCACGATGATCGTTCCTGTGAAAGTCCATGTTCTTGGATGCGTAGGGCAACACCCCCGCCACTCCGCAGGCACGGGGATGCGGGCGGAAACAGGTCCGCGCTTTCGGAACCGACAGCGTGCCGTCGATATGCGCAGGTGGCGTCCGCTCAGGTAAGGAGGGGGGAGAGCAGACAGGCAGAGCCCAGTACACCAGGGGGATCGATGAGCCTCAGCATTCGTAACCGGCTGACCGGAACGGTCGCTGAAATTACCGATGGCGCAGTAATGAGCACAGTACGGATCACCCTTTCCGGCGGGCAGACCGTGACAGCGGCGATTACTCTCGACGCGGTCAAGGATCTCGGTGTGTCCGCGGGTTCCGCGGTCGAGGTGCTGTTCAAGTCGACCGAGGTGGCGCTGGCCACCGGCAGCGTGGACGGGCTGAGCATCCGCAACCAGCTGCCCGGCACGGTGTCCGGCCTGGAGACCGGCGGCGCCATGGCCGTCGCGCACATCGCCCTCGAGAACGGCGGCGAGCTCACCTCGGCGATCACCGTGGACGCCGCGACCGCCCTCGGCCTCGCCCAGGGTTCCGCCGTGACGGCGCTGATCAAGTCGACCGAGGTGTCGCTCTCGGCGGTCTGATCCGGCCCGGCGCGATGATGTGGGCGCCTATCCAGGTCGCGGCGGACGAACTGTCGTGTTCGGGCGGGCCGCCGCCACGTCGTGCGCCAGCAGAGCCAGGTGCAGCGACGTGCGGATCTCCGGGTCGTCCAGGCTGGCGCCGATCACCTGCTCGGCTTTCTCCAGCCGTGCGTAGAACGCCGGTCGGGACAGGTGGATCGACCCGGCGGCACTCGCCTTGCTGGTGGGATGGGCCAGCAGCGCCCGCACGGCGCCGACGAGGTCGGTGGACCACCGGGCGTCATGGGCACGCAGACCAGCCAGCTCACGGTCGACGAACGCGGCCAGCCGCGGGTCGGTGCCGAGCAACGCGATCAGCCCCCGGACGTGGACGTCGTCGAGCCGGTGCACCACCCGTGCCGGGTCGGCGCCGGACGCGTCGCCGACCGACTCCAGCACCTGCCGGGCCTCGGCGAGCGTCGCGCCGAGTCGCGCCGGCTCGTTGACCGGTCTTGACGCCGCGACGACCACCGCATGGCGCCGGCGGACGTCGGCCGCGAGACCGTCGACCGCGGCGTCGACGGCACCTCCCGGGGCATTCACGCTTCCCGGGACGTTCGCGCCTCCCGGGACGTCCACGGCCGGCAGGGACAGCAGCGCGTGGACGTCCGGCCCGATCTGGCTGACGAGGGCGGGCAGCCGCCGGGTACGGGTGGCGTGCACGACGGCCGCGACGACGTCGCCGATGTCCGATCCGGAAGAAGGACGCAGCGCGACCGCGACGAAGCGGCGCCGCCGCAGCGGCAGCCCGGCCAGCTCACAGCGGCGCAGGGCGTCCGCGGTCGGCCGGACCGCCAGCGCCAGCATGATCTCGTGGTGGCTGCGGCGGACGAGGCCGTCGCGGTCCCGATCGTTGAGCCGCCGCAGTGCGACGGCCGCGGCCGCCCGCTCGGCGAGGACGACGAGGCGGTCTCCGGGCGGCTGCGCGGTGACGATGACGAGGCGGCCCCAGCGCCGCTTCCCGGCGCCGACCGGGGCGACCAGCCAGCCGACCGAGGCGTCCCAGCGCGTCGATCCCGCGGTCGCGGTGAGCTCGGCAGCCGACGTGAGCGCGCTCGTCGTGGGCTCGACAGTCGTGGACAGGCCTGTGCGCTCAGCCGGGCCTGTGCGCTCAGCCGGGCCTATGTGCTCAGCCGGGCCTATGTGCTCAGCCCCGTCGGCGGGTTCGGCCGCGTCCGCGGGCCCAGGGGCGCTCACCAGGCGGGAGATCTCGGCCCAGTCGGCGAGCAGCTCCGCGTCGTCACCGGTCGGGTCGGCCGCGAAGGCGACGACATGGTGCTCGTCCGACTCCAGCACGACGGGCAGGCCGGCGATCCGGTGCGCCGCCTGCAGGATCTCCGGGACCTCGGCCTCGGCGAGGCTCAGTCGGGTGAAGGTCGTGTGGATGCGTTCGACCGCCCGCAGCTCGGTCAGCTGACCGTCGACGATGCGCTCACCGACTGCCTGCGCGATCGCCGCGAACCGGACCTCCCGGCCCAGGGCCACCAAGGGCAGGCCATGGGCGGCGCAGGCACGCACGACACCCGCGGGCAGACCGGCCGACCAGCGGCGGTGCAGCTCGACGACGAGGCCGGCCGCCTCGACGTCGGCGAGGCTCGCGACGAAGGCCACCTGCGCAGCCTCGTCGGACGACCACAGGCTTCCCGTCGTCAGCACGAGCTCGCCGCCGCGCAGCAGGGTCGCGATGTCCGGCAGCTCGGACGAGTGGACCCACCGGACGTCCCGGTCGAGACCGACCTCACCGGCGACGACCAGGGGCCGCGCACCGCGAACGACCGGCATCCGCAGCACCTCACGCAACGTCGGCAGCGCCACCCCGGCTCCTCCCCACTCCCCACGCCCGTTCCCCGCCGCCGAGGCGACCGCCGGGCGCCCCGGCGCCCCGGCGCATCGTACGGACGTCTCCTGACGAACTGTAAGGAAGTGTCCCAGCTTCGTTACGGATCGTCGGAGGCGGCCGCGGGCCGGCGGCGTTCTAATCGAGCTGACGCGACAAGCCGCGCGACAGGTGAGGCAGGAGAACATGACCACGACGACCAGCACCGACACCATCGCGCACTGGGTGGACGGAGCGTTGTACGCGCCGGCCGGGAGCGCGACGGCCCCCGTGACCAACCCCGCGACCGGCGCGACGACCGGCGCGGTGCTGCTCGCCGACGCACCGGCCGCCGCGCGCGTCATCGCGGCCGCCGCCGCGGCGGCACCCGGCTGGGCCGCCACCTCGCTCGCCCGGCGCACGCAGATCGTCTTCCGCTTCCGCGAGCTGCTGAACGCCCGCAAGACCGAGCTGGCCCGCATCATCACCAGCGAGCACGGCAAGGTCCACTCGGACGCGCTCGGCGAGGTCAGCCGCGGCCAGGAGGTCGTCGAGTTCGCCTGCGGCATCTCCCACCTCCTTCGCGGCGGGTTCTCGCCGAGCGCGTCGACCGGGGTCGACGTCCACTCGCGTCGGGAGCCGCTGGGGGTGGTCGGGATCATCAGCCCGTTCAACTTCCCGGCGATGGTCCCGATGTGGTTCTTCCCGATCGCGATCGCGGCGGGCAACGCGGTCGTGCTCAAACCGAGCGAGAAGGCGCCCTCGGCGGCGCTCTGGCTCGCTCAGCTGTGGCAGGAGGCCGGCCTTCCCGACGGGGTGTTCAACGTCCTGCACGGAGACAAGGCCGCGGTCGACGCGTTGCTGGACAGCCCGGACGTCGCGGCGGTCAGCTTCGTCGGCTCCACCCCGGTGGCCGAGTACGTCTACACGCGCGCCAGCGCCCACGGCAAGCGCGTCCAGGCCCTCGGCGGTGCCAAGAACCACATGGTCGTCCTGCCCGACGCCGACCTCGACCTGGCCGCCGACGCCGCCGTCAGCGCCGGCTACGGCAGCGCCGGCGAACGCTGCATGGCGATCAGCGTGCTGGTCGCCGTCGACCCGATCGGTGACGAGCTGGTGGCGAGGATCGCCGAGCGCACCCGCGGGCTCGTCACCGGGGACGGCGCGGCCGGCGGCACCGGCGGCACCGGCGGCCATGCCGGCACCGACCGCGAAAGCGACATGGGTCCACTCGTCACCCGTGCCCACCGGGACCGGGTCGCGGACCTCGTCGCGCAGGGCGAGGCCGCCGGCGCCAAGCTGGTCGTCGACGGCCGTGGTGTCGAGCCGCGTGGCGACGCCGCCGGCTTCTGGCTCGGCCCGACGCTGTTTGACCAGGTGACGCCGGACATGCCGATCTACACCGAGGAGATCTTCGGGCCGGTGCTGTCGGTCGTCCGCGTTCCCAGCTACGCCGCGGCGCTCGAACTGGTCAACGGCAACCCGTACGGCAACGGCACCGCGATCTTCACGGCCGACGGCGGGGCCGCCCGCCGGTTCGAGAACGAGGTGCGGGTCGGCATGATCGGCGTGAACGTGCCGATCCCGGTCCCCGTCGCCTACTACTCGTTCGGCGGCTGGAAGCGGTCGCTGTTCGGCGACACCCATGCCCACGGGACCGAGGGCGTCCACTTCTTCACCCGTGCCAAGGTCGTGACAACACGCTGGCCGGACCCGGCCAGTCGCTCAGGCGGCGGCCTCCAGCTCGGATTCCCCCAGAACGCCTGACCGCCGACCACCGACGCTCGACCACCGACGCCCGAGCACCGACCACCGCGGCCGAGAGGACCACCAATGACGACGAACGACACCATCACCGCGACCGGCCGCACCACCTCGAACAGCCGCATCACCTCGAACAGTCGCAGCGCGTCGGCCAGCCGCACCTCCCCGACCGGCGGCCTGGCCGCGCGCGGCGGCGGCTCCGCGGTGCCGCGCACACCCGCCGCCGCGCGGACGTACGAGCTCGACCGCAGGCACGTCTTCCACTCCTGGTCGGCCCAGGAGCGGATCAGCCCCATGGTGATCACCCGCGCCGAGGGATCCTGGGTGTGGGACGACTACGACCACCCGCTGCTCGACTTCAGCTCGCAGCTCGTGTTCACGAACCTCGGCCACCAGCACCCGCGGGTGGTCGCGGCGATCCAGCAGCAGGCGGCCACGCTGTGCACGGTCGCCCCGCAGCACGCGAACGCGGCGCGCGCCGAGGCGGCCCGACTGATCCTGTCGCACCTGCCGGACACCTTCGAGAAGATCTTCTTCACGAACGGCGGGGCCGACGCGGTCGAGCACGCCATCCGGATGGCCCGGCTGCACACCGGACGGATCAAGGTGCTCTCGGCCTACCGCTCGTACCACGGCGGCACCGACCTGGCGATCAACGTGACCGGTGACCCGCGCCGGTGGGAGAACGACCACGGCGCCGCCGGAGTCGTCCACTTCTTCGGGCCGTTCCTGTACCGCAGCCCGTTCCACGCGACGGACGAGGCGCAGGAGTGCGAGCGTGCCCTCGCCCATCTGGAGCAGGTCATCGCGCTGGAAGGACCGGGCACGATCGCCGCGGTCGTGCTGGAGTCCATCCCCGGAACGGCCGGTGTCATGGTTCCCCCGGCGGGCTATCTGCGGGGGGTCCGTGAGCTCTGTGACCGCAACGGCCTGGTCATGATCGCCGACGAGGTGATGGCCGGGTTCGGCCGCGCCGGGCGCTGGTTCGCGTTCGAGCTCGACGACGTCCGGCCCGACCTGGTGACGTTCGCGAAGGGCGTCACCAGCGGGTACGTGCCGCTCGGCGGCGTCGCGATCACCGGCCCGGTGCTGCGGACCTTCGACGACCGGGCCTATCCCGGCGGGCTGACCTACTCGGGCCATCCGCTGGCCTGCGCGGCGGCGGTGGCGACCGTCCGCGCGATGGAGGACGAGGGCACCGTGGCAGCAGCCGACCGCCTCGGTCGGGACGTCCTCGGCCCGGGCCTGCGCGATCTCGCGGCGCGGCATCCGGTGATCGGTGACGTCCGCGGCGTCGGTGCCTTCTGGGCCCTCGACCTCGTCGAGGACCGGGCGAGCCGCACACCGATCGCCCCGACCGGCGGAACCAGCGAGCGCATGGGACGCATCACCGCGGCCTGCCGGGTCGAGGGCCTGCTGCCGTTCGTGAGCAGCAACCGGATCCACGTCGTGCCCCCGCTGAACATCTCGGACGGCGACGCCCGCGCCGGCCTCGCGATGCTCGACCGCGCCCTGGGCGCCGCCGAAGGCTGACCCGCGCGGCCTCTCACGGCCTCTCACGGATCTCACACGTTCCTCAGAACCCTTCCGCATCGGCCGCTGGTGAGGTGACGGTGTCGGATCCCGCCGGTGCGGCGCGTCGGTACGAAGGCTCCGACCTGTGTCCTCATGCCATCGAGGTCGGGAGATGCGGTTGTGAACGTTCGGAGCCGGGTTCACCGGGGTGCCGCGGTCCTTGTCGGATGCGTGCTGATGACGAGTGTGTCGGCCTGCCGGGCCGGCGCGGGGCAGACGGGCAGCGCGGCGGCGGCCGACAGCGCGGCCACGACCACGACCGCCGCACCGGCCACGGCTGCCGCGCCGGCCACGGCTGCCGCGACGACGCCGGCGGAAGCCGGGCAGCCAGCGGCGCCGGTGGGCACGGGCGACGGCGGCCCGGGGTCGCTGACCCTCGCCATCACCAGCCCGATCATGCTCAGCGGCCACGTCAACACCGCGGTGAGCTGCGAAACCGCCGCCCGCAGGTACGTCGCCTCTGCCACCGGCACGCTCGACGGCGCCACCGTCACGCAGAACGTGCGCGTCGCCGGCTACGCGGGCCCGGGGAGCTATCCGGCGGTGATCAGCGTGTCGGTGGTGGCGGCCGACGGGTCGAAATACGCGATCAGCGCGGTCCCGACGACAGTGCAGGTCACCGCGGATGGCGGTGCGGTCTCCTTCAACGCCAGCACCTCCGGCGGCCGTGCCCTGGCCGGCTCGATCAGCTGGGCCTGCTCCTGACGCAGCGGCGCGGGAGCCGACAGATCGGGGGGCTCCCGCGCCGCCGTGTGCCCGCACGGCCGCGTGCCCGCACCGCCGCTCTCAGCGCCGGCTGTGCACGATCATCGACACGGGGCCCCGCGGACGGAGGGTGATCGCCGGTTCGGGTTGGACCGGGGTGTTGCTGGCCGGAGTCAGCGTCCACCGGCTGGCGATCGTTGCCAGGGCCAGGACACCTTCCGCGACGGCGAAGCCGTTCCCGATGCACTGACGCCTGCCACCACCGAACGGAAAATAGGCAAACCGCGGCCGCGTACCGGACGAATCAGTCGCACCGGCCCCACCGGCCGCGTCGGACGTGCCAGCGGCACCACCTGCCGGTTCGAGCCAGCGGCCGGGATCGAACCGTTCCGGATGAGGCCACCAGCGTCCGTCCCGGTGCATCACCCACTGGCCGATGACCAGCGTCGACCAGGCCGGCAGCAGGTACCCGGCCACCTCCCGGTCCTCGACGAGGTGGCGGACCATCGCCCACACGGGCGGGTACAGCCGCATGGATTCGTTGAACACCGCGTTGGTGTAGGTAAGCCGCGGCAGATCGTCGAAGGTCGGCAGCCGCCCGGCGAGGACGGTGTCGAGTTCCTCGCCCAGCTCCGCCGCGACCACCGGTGCACCGCCAAGCAGGTGGAACGTCCAGGTCAGGGCATTCGCGGCGGTCTCGTGGCCGGCGAGCAGGAGGGTCACGGCCTCGTCCCGGATCTCGTGGTCGGTCAGCTGCCCGCCGGTGTCGCCGTCCCGGGCGGCCATCAGCAGCGACATCAGATCAGTGCCGCCGGCCCCGGCCGCGCGATGCGCGGCGATCAGGTCGTAGATGGTCCGGTCGAGCGCGGCCCGGGTAGCGCGGCGACGGCGGACCGCCGGCAGGGGGAGCCGCGACGACTCCCCCAGCCCCAGCCCGCTGGCCTGCTGGACCGCCGAGCCGGACATCGTCTCGTCGAGAGCGGCGCGGACGACGTCCAGGACATGGTCGCTGATGTCGACGTCGAAGATGGTCCGAGCGACGATCGCCAGGGTCATCTCGGACATCTCGGCGTGCACGTCGAGTCGCTGGCCGTCGTGCCAGCTCGCCGCGGTCGACTCCGCGATGGCGACGAACTGCTGGCCGTACTCCGCGATGCGCTGTTTGTGGAACAGCGGCTGCATGAGCCGCCGCTGTCGCAGGTGATCCTCACCCGCGCTGGTCAGCAGGCCGTCACCGAGCAGCGTCCGCAGCGGTTGGACGACGCGGCGCCGGGAGCCGGGGCCGCTCAGCACCGCGCCCTTGCCGTACGCCTTCTGACCGCCCACGAGGATGTCCCCGATCGCCTCCGGGTCGCTGACGAGGAACAGCGACACCGGCCACCGGATCAGGCGCACCAACGGCCCGTACCGGTCGTGCAGCGCGGTGAACTGGGACAACGGATCTGCGCGCATGCGACGTACCGCCGCGAGCGGCCCGTCGGCCGGCCCGGGCACCTCGTCGACGGGACGCGGCGCACGCTGGGTGCTCCGCGTCGTCACCAGAGAAGCAGACACCACAAGGGACCTTTCGCGATCGGGCGCCGGTCGCGGACGGGCGTCTTCCGACACCGGCCGCTCAGACCGGACACGGCCACGCTTTGCACGGTAGGCGCGCCGGCAGCGGACCGCACCCCGTCAGCCAGGAGCACGTCAGCCAGGCAGCACGTCAGCCAGGCAGCACGATCCGCACGGTGAGGCCGCTGCCGTCGTCGGCGCTGGCCTGGGCGTGGGCGCTGCCGCCGTGCGCGGCGGCGACCGCGGCCACGATCGCCATTCCGAGACCGCTGCCGCCGCGGCCGCGCTCCCGCCCGGCGGCCGAGCGGTAGAAGCGGTCGAAGATCCGATCGAGGTCGGCCGGGGCCATCCCGGGGCCGTCGTCGCGGACGCGCAGCTCGACCTGACCGTCCACGGGGCCGCGCAGGCTGACCTCGGCCGGTGTCCCGGCCGGGGTGTGCACGCGGACGTTGGCGAGCAGGTTGCCGATCACCTGCCGCAGCGCGTCCCGATCGCCCACGACCGGGCAGGCCGACGGGCCCAGCACGGTCAGGGGGCGGTCCGGCTCCACCGCGGCGGCGTCGGTGACCGCGTCCCGCACGACGACGGCCAGGTCGACCTCGTCACGTGCCAGCGGCCGCGCCTCGTCGAGGTGGGCGAGGTAGAGCATGTCGTCGACGAGGGTTCCCATCCGCCTCGTCTCGTCCTGCACCCGGCGCAGCGCGTCGTCCGCGCCGGAGGGCGGCACCATGCCCTGGCGCAGCATGTCGACGTACCCGCGCACCGACGTCAACGGGGTGCGCAGCTCGTGCGAGGCGTCGGCGACGAACCGGCGCAGGCGCTGCTGGGAGCGGCGGCGATCCTCGAAAGCCGCCTGGATCTGGGCGAGCATCACGTTGAGCGCGGCGGCGAGCTGACCGGTCTCGCTGCGGGGCGGGCCGTGCGCCACCCGGCGGGTGAGATCGCCGCCGGCGATGGCGACTGCCGTGTCGGTGATGTCGCGCAGCGGGCGCAGTCCGCGGCCGAGCAGGAACCAGGCACTCGCCCCGCCGAGCGCCAGCACCGCGGCACCGGCCAGGACCTCGATGAGGATCAGCTGCCCGGTCGTCTCGACGACCGGGCGCATGGGCAGCGCGACCAGGGCTGTGACACCGCTCGGCAGCTCCCCGACGACCGCCCGGTACCGGACGCCGCCGGCCACCAGCCCGAACGGCGCGCCCGAGGCGATCCGCCGGTCCAGGTCCGGGACCGCCGCGAGCAGGCTGCCGGTTCCAGAGCCGCCGCCGCCTGAGCTGCCGGTTCCGGAACCGCCGGCGCCTGAGCTGCCGGCGGCCGGCGTCTCGGCGAGGCCGGTCAATACCGTCAGCGAGCCGTCCGGCTCCCGCATCTCGACGATGAAGTCAGTGGGGGCCACCGCCTGTTGCAGCCCGACACCATGCAGCAGCGGGGCGAGCTGGGACAGCGCCGTCGCGGCGCGGGTCTCGAACAGGGACTGCGCGGCCCGCAGCCGGCGGTCGGTCTGGTCGACCAGATGGGAACGCAGGGCCAGCACGCTCGCGGCGCCCGCGACGGTCAGGCAGACCGCCATCAGGCCGAGCAGGCCGAACATCAGCCTGGCTCGCAGCGTCACGGCTGGACCGCCTCGCCCGGCTGGGCCGTGCTGCCCGGCCGGGCCGCCTCGCCCAGCCGGGCCGCCTCGCCCGGCCGGAGCGTGCTGCCCAGCTCCGCCCGGGTGCCGGCGCGCAGCGCGTACCCGAACCCGCGCTGGGTGTGGATCAGCGGCGGGCCGTACGGGGCCAGTTTGCGCCGCAGGTAGCTGACGTACTGGTCGACCACCGTGAGACCGCCGCGGAAGTCCTCGCTCCACACCGCGTCGAGGATCTGCTCCCGGGACAGCACCCGGTTCGGGTTCTCCAGCAGGTAGCGCAGCAGCCTGAACTCGGTCGGCGCGAGCTCGACCAGGTGGCCGGCACGGGTGACCTGATGCGTGTCCTCGTCCAGGACGACGTCGGCGAACTCCAGCATCGACGCCCGCGTCGGCGCGGGCTGCTCGCGCCGCGTCCGCCGCAGCACGGCGCGTACCCGCGCGACCAGTTCGTCGATCGCGAACGGCTTGGTGACGTAGTCGTCGCCGCCGTAGGTCAGCCCGGCGACCTTGTCGGCGTGCCGGTCCCGCGCGGTCAGGAACACCACCGGCACCTCGACGCCGGCCTGCCGCCACTGCCGGCACAGCGCAAGCCCCTCGCAGTCGGGCAGCATGACGTCGAGCACCACCAGGTCCGGGCAGCTTGCGGTCACCGCGGCGGTGGCCTCCCGGCCGGAGCTGGCGGTCTCGACCTCGAAGCCGTGGAAGCGCAGCGCCATCCGCAGCATGTCCACGATGTTGGGCTCGTCGTCGACGACCAGCAGCCGCAGCGCCTTCGTATCCACGCCCCACCCCCGACGCTGCGTGCTTGCGACCCGGTGAGGAGAACATACGAGTTCGTGGCGGATCGGGCGTCACCGGCCCGTCACCTGCCGGGCTCACGCTCCGGACCAGATGCCGGACCGGATACCGGATGGATCAGGCGCCGGTGGCGCGGTGGCCCTGGATCGGTCCCTCACCGCACCGTCGAGGTGGGCGCCGTCGCCCCCGAACAGGCCCAGCGGACGTCCACGCGACCGACCTGACCCAGCCGAGCCGCCAGGGAAACCGACGAGCCCGAAAAATTCTTTGTTTAAGTATTTCTTCGGATCCGACGGACTATCACGCCCGATGCCGGGTAGCTCACGCTCCATCGCCGCCCGGGCAGGCCAGGCCGGGCGCCTCGTCCCGCCCACGCGGGATGTCATGGAAGGAGCGCAGACCATGGGCATCGGCGCAGCCATCGCATTGATGGCGCTCGGCGCGATCCTCACATTCGCCGTCGACGTCAGCGTTTCCGGGCTCGACATCGCGGTCATCGGCATTGTTCTGATGCTGGCGGGCGCCGCCGGGCTCATCCTCGATCTCGCAGTGTTCGCGCCGCGCCGCCGCCGGGTCGGCTATGGCGCCGGCCTGGCGGAGTCCGACAGCGAGCTCTACCCGCCCGGCGTCGGCTCCCCGCCTGGCGGCGACTACCAGCGGACCACCGACGTCTACGAGGACCAGCCGGTCGGCAGGTCCTGGCGCCGGCGCCGGGTCACCGACGTCTACCGCGGCTGATCGCACCGCAGCGCCCACCAGCGCTCCCAGACCACACCGCAGCCACATCGCCACACCCGCCCTACCGCGCGTGGACAGCGTGGTCCCGCGCGGGCCGCCCCCGTCACACCAGAATCCCCCGGTGACGGGGGCGGCCCGTGCGAGACCGCCTGCCAGGCGAGCCGAACGATTCACCACGCCAGACCGCACGGACTGCCCTCGGTTCGGCAGATCGCCAGACAGGTCGGATCGGTCGGGTCAGGATTCTGGTCGCCCGAGAGCCTCGCGGGTCGGCGCCGGTCAGGATCGGCCGTCGGCGAGCGGGGAAGCCCGCACTCCACGAGCACGGTCGGACGCCCGAGAGCCGAGCGGCCAATGACCCGGTTTGGCGAGCCGCAAGAATGAACGATTTCGGTCGTTCCAACGACCAAAATCCTTCTTTCTTGCGGGTGGCCAGGCAACCCTGCGCCCCTTTTACCCCACTCGGGGTGAATTGCCGACGCGGCGCGGCGGAGCGAGATCCTCGATCTGCGGCCACGACGTGTCGATCCGGGGCCATGCCGTTCGACCTATGGGTCAGAGGGTCGACGCGCCGCCCCGGCGGCAGGGAGACACACGATGGCGAAGTACATGCTGATCATGCGGAACACGGACGAGCCCCTCGCGCGGATGCAGGAAACGCCCTTCGAGGAGATGCTCGCCCGGATCGGGCGTTACAACGAGGAGTTGATGCGGGCCGGGGTCGTGGTGGCCGGCGAGGGCCTCGACGACCCGTCCGAGGGTGTCGTCGTCGACTTCAGCGGTGACACGCCGGTGGTCACCGATGGACCGTACGGCGAGACGAAGGAGCTGTTCGGCGACTTCTAACTGATCAAAATGGCTTCCAAGGAGGAGGCGATCGAGTGGGCGCGGCGACGCCGGCGGTCCCCGGCTCGAGGTGCGAGATCCGGCGGGTGCCGGGCATCGACGAGTTCCCCCAGGACAACGAGTGGATCATCAAGGAGCGGGCGTGGCGCGAGAAGCTTGGCCAGCCCTGACCAATCGGCCAGCTGTGGCTATTCGGCCAGCTCAGTCCACCTGGCCGACCAGATCCACTCGGCCAGCCCCGTTCTCGCGGCCAGCCCAATCCCTTCGGCCAGCCCAATCCCTTCGGCCAGCGCCGTTCCCTCGGCCAGCTCCGACGTACGCCCATGGCCGGGCCTGAGGCGGCGCGGCGAGCGGTCGAGGCGGAGGGCCAGGGGCAGGGGCAGGGGCAGGCCGGAAGCTGGGCGTCAGGCCGACCAACGAAGCGGCGGACCGCCCTCGCCCGCGGGCCGGACGGCAGCCTCGTGGCGGTGCTGGCCCACCCGCTCACGGCGCCGGGCGAGAAGAACGTCGGCGAGCGCATCCGCCCGCTCCATGTCGTCGAGCGTGGCGCGGGTGCGCCCGTCGACGGTCAGAATGGCCGCCAACAGCTCAGCGGACAGCCGGGTACGCGCCGCCACCCGGGCCACGCTGGGCGGTAGCGTCGTCGCCGGGCGACCGGGCAACGAGCGGGTGGACGGGGCACTCCGCTGTGACGGCAGCGGACGACCCGGCGCCATGTGCTCACCCTGGACGGCGGGCTCGCCGTGAGCGGTGCGAGGACGTGGCCGGACCCCGAGGAGATCGAACATACTTTCGATCCTGGCCCCGGTAGATCGCCCTGTCAAGAGTCGCGGATGTCCGGCGAGGCACTGTCGCGCCTCCGTTGTCACGGCGGCATCAACCCAGGTCAGAAGTGGTCAGAACCGATCAGGACACAGCAGGTCAGGCTACGGCGGATCGGGTCGGAGTCGGTCGGCCGGAAGGTCGGACAGACGGGCGGGCGGAACAGCTCAGATACCTGGAAGTTCGTCGGCCAGGCCGAGCGCGACATAGACCCGCGCGGAGATCTCGGTGGCGGCGTGCCGCTCCCCGAGGGCCGCACCGACCACCCCGACCGCGGGCACGTTCGCGACCGCACGATGCCACCTCCGACCCTCCGCCCGCCCGTCGATCAGCCGCCGCACGGCCCACATCTCACGCGCCAGCGTGACGACCCCGGCCGGCACCCGACGCACCAGCCGCAGCCACTGCGCCCGCTCCTCCTCGGTCCCGTCGATACCCAGGGCGGAGCCGGCGTCCTGGGCAGAGCCGGCGTCCTGAGCAGAGGCAGCGTCCCGGGTGGGGTCGGCATCCTGGGCGGAGCGGGCACCCGGGATTGAACTGGCGCCCGGGGCCGGGAGCTCACCCGCGGACGGCTGCGGCGGCACGGCAACCGGTGGTACCCAACCGGCGGGGAGCGTCTCGTCGAGCACCGTGTGCGCGAGCAGCCGCACCTGGCTGTGCACATCCGTCACGTCGCACAGGCGGGCGAGGGACAGCACCAACAGGCCCTGCACCGTGGCGGACAGTACGTCACGCACCGGCCCCCCGAACCGCCCCGCGAAACCGGGCAGCGCTGACAGCGGCGCGAGCTCGGAGCGCCAGTGCCGGACGATCCGGTCGGCATGCTCCCGGCGCAACCGGTGGTCGGCATGGGTGTAGGCATAGGTGTCGACGGCGGTGGAAGCCGGAGCGGCGGCGGCGGAAGGCTGCCCATCACCGCCCGTCGCGCCGCCTGGCCGGGACACCTGGACAGCGCCCGCCGCCATCGGCTGCGCGAGCTGGACGAACCTCGCCAGCCGATCGGCGTCAGCAGCACGCACGGACGTCTCCCCGGCCGTTGTTCATATGTCTGCGCCTTCCTCTCCCCCACCCCGCACGACCCGCCACGAACACCCCGCCACCAGGGCAGTCAGGTGCATTCTCCCGTCTCGCAGCAGCCTGCTACGACGACCCGACCGCGGGTGGCCGCGACGGCGCTACAGCCGGGTGAGGTCGATCGTGACCTGGAAGGGGGCGACCGCCTCGACGACACCCGCCCAGACGCCGGCATCCCGGTAGGTTCCCGCGGCCGGATCAAGGATGTGCGCATACACGAGCGGAACCCCGCCGGCGGGCTGCTCGACACGCCAGTAATAGGTGATGGCTGCTCGCGCGTACTCTCCGGCCTTGACGAATCTGTCCGTCGACTCGGAACCCGGCGAGACGACCTCTGCGACCAGCAGCACATGCTCGGGGCGGGCCGGCATGATGTCGAGGGTGTCGGCGCGGTACACAACGACATCCGGTCGGCGATTGGTCAGCGGCACGTCCTGGAGCCGCAGATCAAAGTCGCTGTCAGCCTTCCAGCCCGGCCCTCCAGCCGTGTCCAGCGCGTTCGTGATGAGCCTGACCAGCCGGTTGTGACGTCTGGAGGCGCTGGGACTCACGACGACCATCCCGTCCACGATCTCGATGCCCGCGCACTGTTCCTCGGACCAGGAGCCATACTGCGCCGCCGTGATCTGCTGGTGCATCCAGGCCGGGGCGATCATCTCCGCGGTGATGGCGGACCTCCCTCAGTCGGGTCCTGCAGTCGGTCGGGCCCCTTGGCCAGCGTAACCAAGCCGGGATTCGCCTGTCCCGGTCCCGGTGTGCCCTCGGTGGCCTCATCGTCGGCGCTGCTCGATGGTGCCGGGTCCCCGGCTGGTGGCCGGGTGTTTGCTGGATGGCTATCCGCGGGACACCGAGCCGCCGCCCGGGGTCCACGGGTCCCTCACTACGATCCCTTCGTCCCAAACGCGCCATCTGCGAAAACACGAAAACGGGGGCCCATGGCCACGACACGTAGGCAGCTGATCACCGCTACGGGCCTCGGCCTGCTCGGTGCGGGCCTCGCGCCCGGTCTCGGACAGGCGGCATGGGCCGGCGGCACCTCCGGCTCCAGCTCCAGCGCGGGCGCGGGCAGCGGGACGGCCTCGGGCGGCACGGGCTCGGGTGCGGGCGGGTTCGGAGCGTTGCGCAAGGCCGGCCCGGAACTGGCGCTGCCGCCGGGCTTCAGCTACCGGTCCTTCGGCGCGGCGGGCAGCCGGATGTCGGACGGCCTGGCCACCCCGCTCGCCCACGACGGGCAGGCACTCTTCGCCACCGCCGGCAGGGACACGGTCGTGCTGCTGCGCAACCACGAGATCGACACGGACCTGCCCGGCATCACCCGGCGCAGCATCGGCAGGAAGGCGGCCTACGACCGGGCGGCGCCCGCCGGTGTCACCTCGTCACGCTACGACCTGGCGGCCGGTCGGCTGCGTGAGAGCTTCCTGGTCCTGAACGGGACGCTGGTGAACTGCAACGGCTCGCCGACGCCGTGGGGAAGCTGGCTGTCCTGCGAGGAGACGGTCGACGGGATCGACGCCGGCTACGAGAAGCCGCACGGCTACGTCTTCGAGGTCCCGGCGAACGCCCGCGGGCCGGTCGACCCGGTGCCGCTGCGGGCGATGGGCCGGTTCGAGCACGAGTGCGCGCCCGTCGACCCGGCGACCGGCATCGTCTACCTGACCGAGGACAACGGCGACCCGGGCGACGGCCTCTACCGCTTCCTGCCGGCCCGGCCCGGCAAGCTCGCCGCCGGCGGGCGGCTGCAGATGCTCGCCGTGCGCGGCGAGCCGACGTACGACACCGAGACCGGCCAGCGGGTCGGCCAGAAGCTGCCGGTGACCTGGGTCGACATCGCGAACCCGGATCCGTCCGATGCGGAGTTGTTTCCCGGTTCTGTCTACAGCCAGGGCCGGGCCCGCGGCGGTGCCCGGTTCATCGGCCTCGAAGGCGCCGAATGGGCGGGCGGGGCGCTGACCTTCGTCGCGTCGGAGTCCGGCGATGCCGGCCAGGGCCAGGTGTGGCGCTACCAGCCGACCGGCCGCGACACCGGCGTCCTCACCCTGCTGTACGAGTCGAGGAGCGCAGGCGTCCTCAACCAGCCGGACGGTGTCACCGTCGGCCCGCACGGCGGCGTCCTGATGACCGAGGACGGCGACGGAGAAGATGAGGACGGCGGTGACAACTACCTGCGGCTGCTCACCGCCTCCGGCCGCATCGTCGATGTGGCGAAGGTGATCGCTCCGCTGGACCTGCACTACTGGGAGGCCGAGGACTTCCCGGAGCCCGGCGCGATCGGCGCCAGTGAGCTCGCCGGCCCGCGTTTCACCGCCGACGGCCGCCACCTGTTCGTCAACCTCCAGTACCCGGGCCTCACCCTCGTCATCACCGGCCCCTGGGGCGCCCTGGTCTGATCACCGCGCCCTTCCATTCCTGGCCCTGGATACAGCGACCACGCTGGCTTCTGGCGGCGACGTACAACCATGAAAGGCACTACGCTGACCGGACGTCAGACCGGGCTCCCGAAGTTCCCGGTCCGGCGTTCTGTCGAGTTCCGCCGTTCTCTGGTTCCACGTTGCCGTCACCCGTTGGCAATACGCGTCGACCGTTACGCGTCACGCGTCGCCTGTTCCAGGGCCAGGAGGCTCCCATGATTCTTGCCGGCAAGGTCGCCTTCATCACCGGCGCGGCCCGCGGGCAGGGCCGCTCGCACGCGGTGCGGCTCGCCCAGGAAGGTGCCGACATCATTGCCGTCGACATCTGCGCGGATATCGATTCGGCCGGCTATCCACTGGCCACACCGGATGACCTGAAGGAGACGGTGCGCCAGGTCGAGGCCCTCGGCGGCGGTATTCACGCGGCGGTGGCCGACGTCCGTGATCCGGTCGCCTTACAGGCGGCCCTCGACGCCGGTGTGGCGGCGCTGGGGCCGGTCGACATCGTGGTCGCCAACGCCGGTATCGCTCCGTTCTCCGCCGCAGGTGTCGGCAGCGGGAACGAATGGCGCGACGTGCTGGACGTCAACCTCACCGGCACCTACAACACCGTCCGGGCCGCGGCGCCCGCCATGGTCGAGCGGGGTGCGGGCGGCTCCATCGTGATCACCAGCTCGACGGCCGGCCTCACCGGGATGTCCGTCGACACGCCGGGGGTCCTCGGCTACACGGCGTCGAAACACGGGCTGGTGGGCCTGATGCGGACCTGGGCCAACGCCCTGGCGCCGCACCGAATCCGCGTCAACACCGTGCATCCGAGCGGTGTGGGCACGCCGATGGTGATGAACGACATGATGCTCGGGTTTCTGCGGAGCGACCCGAACATGGTCAATCCGCATGCCCTGCCGGTGGCGATGCTGGAGTGCTCGGACATCTCCGAGGCCGTCCTGTGGCTCGCCTCCGACCACGCCCGCTATGTCACCGGCGTGACCCTCCCGGTGGATGCCGGATTCGTCAACAAACGCTGACGAGGTGCCGGCCACGGAACACAGCCGCGCGCGGGGTGCGGTCACGAGGACGCCGTCGGCGCTGTCGGCGCCGCTTTCTCGTCAGCCCGGCGCGGTCGGGCCACGGGCAACTGCCGGCCGATGCCGAAGACGATCAGAGTTGTGCCGAGGGTGATCGCGAAGTCGGTCGGCGGTGAAGGCGTCACCAGACGCAGCGCCGACAGCGCGAAGACACCGAACAGACCACCGACGCAGCCAGCGGGAACGAAACGCAGGCCCCGCCGGGACGACGGCGCCGGCAACGGGTTCCGACCCAGCGAGAGAACCGCGGCGGCGGCGAGCAGCGCGGCCAGCATCAGCAGGCCCAGGCCGAACAGGCCGTAGGTCGACAACAGCGACCCGTGGATCCGCGCGCGGCCGTCCCGCACGCCGGCCACGGCCAGGTCGCCGTCGCGGATCTCCACCCGGATCGGCATCAGGCCGCTCGCCCGGCCGGCGAGGTCACGCAGGTCGAGGTCCACCGTCCAGGCGGCCTCGCCGCGGGCGGGCACGGTGGTTCGGACCCGCGTGTCGTAGTCGAAGAACGTGAGCCCCAGGACCGCTCCGCGCAGGCGCACGGAATCGACCTCCAAGGCCGAGCCGCCGAGATTCTCGACACCCACCACGAGCTGCGTGGCGGCCGACAGGTCCAGCACGACGTCACCATCGAGGGGCTGACCATCGATGGTGACGGACAGCCGTGCGGTATTGTCTCCGCCCGCCCGGGCGGCAGCGGCGGGAAACACGCCGAGGCTTGTCACGAACACCACAACAAATGCCAGCGCACGCCATTTTGATGTTGCTTTCGGTTCACGCGATCCGGAAATCACATCTCCCCCATGGACCGGGTGGTCACCAACTCCGATGTTACGCTGGAAAACAGGTTGACGCGCTCGGGCCGACGGCCGGAGGGTACGCAGGCACGCTGGCACGTGGCGGCGCAATGAACCGGCAGCGCAATGGCTGGCAGCGTCGCGCCTTTCCACTGCAGGTCACCGTTGAATTCCACCCTCGGGTGGTGACAGAGAAAGTCGATGGCGGGCATTTCGTTGGTGACCGGCGCCACCCACCGTCGGCGCGCGTCACGGGCAGGCAGGCGATCTGGGGGCAGGCCGATGTTGGGCTGGAGAAGTACCGTTGTCGCGCGTACGGCGGCACGGCGGCGGCGTCAGCGGTTTCCGCCGCTCGCGCTCGCGGCGCTGCTGATCACCGCTCTGGCAGGCGGCTCACTGGCAACAGCCGTGGCGGCAGCCGCCGAGAGCCCGGCAGCCGGGTCCGAGTCCTCGGGCACCACCGCCGAGCCCGAGCCCGTGGCCGCGTCCACCCCACGGCCGTCGCCACCGCCGCCGCCGCCGCCATCGCCTGCGCCGGTGGCGACCGCTGCCACTGCGGACACGCAGGCTCGCCACGACACGTCCGGCGATGCCACACCGCCCGCGCGCACGTCCACGCCCGCACGCACGTCCACGCCCGCACGCACGTCCACGCCCGCACGCACGTCCCCGCCCGCACGCACGTCCCCGGCCACGCGCACGTCCACGGCCACGCGCACGTCCACGGCCACGCGGAGGTCGCAGGCCGCCTCGACCGCGCCATCGACACGTGCCGCACCCGCGACATCGGCAGGAGCGGCGACCCGGGCACCGTCGACGAAGCCGACGACAACGACTCGGGCGCCATCCACGAAGCCGGCGACAACCACTCGGGCACCGTCCACAAAGCCGGCGACGACGACCCGGGCTACGTCCACAACCCCGGCGGCACGGGCGACACAGGCGCCGCCACCGACGTCACGCGCAACACGGACGACGAAGGCCACTCCGACACGAACGACCAAGGCCACGCCGACACGGATACCGACGCCGGCGCAGCGGCCCGCGCCGACGCGCTCGCCGGCATGTCCAGGTTCTGGCCGGGGCTACGGTGCGCAGCGCGCAGCGTCCTGCCCGCCGGCCGGTAGCCCGACCCGCGGTACCGGGAGCACGTCCGGCGGCGGGCCGGACGGCGGAGCCACCACCACGGGCAACGGGCCGGGGAACGGCATCCCGGATCCCGGCACGGGAGGCGGTGTAGGCGGGACGGGCACTGCCACCAGCGGGACGAGCGGCACGAGCGGCACGGACGGGAGCACGGGCACCAGCGGGTCGGGATCCGGTTCCGGTTCGGGTTCCGGTTCCGGTTCCGGTGGCGGCACGGGCCCAGCGGGCGGCAGCGGTACCGGGAATGGCAGCGGTACCGGGAATGGCACTCCGTGGGTGCGCTGCGCCGACGGTTCCTGGGCACCGACGTCCGCCGCCTGCCCGGTCCAGCGTGTTCAGTGCCCCGACAGCCCGGTCAGCGTGGCGGTCGGAGAGCAGTGTCCCAGGCCGGCGGCGACCAGGAGGACGTCCGTCGCCTGCTGGGACGGCTCGTCCGCGCCGAGCACCGCCGACTGCCCGCCGGGGCGCACCTTCTGCCCGGGCGGAGTCACCGTGCCTCTCGGCGGGAGATGCGCCGAACCGGTCGAGACGGTGGCCTGCCGGGCGGGGAGTGTGCGGGTGCTGGGTGTCTGCACCCCGATCGCGAAGGCGGGCGCTCCGCAGCCGGCGCGCGGTGTGCCGGTGGCACGCGAACCGGAACCCGGCGAGCTGCGTTTCGACCGCTACGTGTTGTCCGCCGGTGACCCTCTCTACGCTCAGGGCGCCGGCTGCGCACCAGGCGGTGAGACGATGCTGACCGCGGGCGGTGAGCTCGTCGGGCGCACCGTCGCCGACCAGGACGGCCGCTTCGAGACGGTCGTGCGTTTCGCCAGCTTCCGGCCGGGCCACCGGCAGGTCGTCGCCGACTGTGGCGTTCGGCTTCAGGCCGGGGTCGACATGATGCTGGTCTCGGCCGACAGCAGTGTCTCCGTCTCGTCCCTGCTGCTGCTTTTCTGCCTCGCCGCCGGAGGCCTGGCTGTCCACCAGCAGGCGGCGCCCGGGCGCCGGCGGCTGCCCGGCCTGCCGGCCGTCGCCCCGAGCACGGCCGGCCGCGACGGATGACGATGAGCTCATCCACCTCCCCGGACCCGCCTGCCGACCCGGCCGAGGTCGGCCGGTACCGGTTGGTGCGGCGCCTCGGGGCGGGCGGAATGGGCACCGTCCACCTGGGTGTGGACCACGCCGGCCGCCAGGTGGCCGTCAAGCTCATCCGCACCGATCTGGCCTCCCGGCCGGAGTTCCGGGAGCGGCTCAAGCAGGAGGCGGACAGCGCCCGGCGGGTCGCCCGGTTCTGCACGGCCGCGGTTCTGGACGTCGACGTCACCGGGGACGTCCCGTACCTGGTCACGGAGTTCGTGGACGGGCCGACCCTGGCCGGGTCGGTACGTGCGCGCGGGCCACTCAGCCACTCGGAGCTGCATCTGCTCGCCGCGAGCATGGCCACCGCGCTGATGGCGATCCACCGCGCGGGAATCGTGCACCGGGACCTCAAGCCGGGCAACATCGTGCTGTCCAGGCTCGGTCCGAAGGTCATCGATTTCGGCATCGCCCGCGCGCTCGACACGGCCGTCTTCTCCAGCCGGGACCAGGCGGTGGGCACACCCGCGTTCATGGCACCCGAACAGGCCCGCAGCGGCCTGATCACCCCCGCGGCGGACGTGTTCGCCTGGGGCGGGGTGCTCGTCTACGCCGCGACCGGCCATCATCCGTTCGGCACCGGCCCGGCCGCCACGCTGCTCCGCCGGGTGGTCAACGACGAACCGGCGCTGGACGGATTCGAGGATTCCCTGCGCCCGCTCGTCGAGGACGCGATGCGCAAGAACCCGCAGGAGCGGCCCACCGCCGAGCAGCTCTACGCCCGCCTGCTCGATCTGCGCCACACCGAGTCCGAGCCACCTGTGGGGCCGCCGCTCGCAGAGGTGACGGTGCTGATCGAGCCGGTCACCCCGCGAACGCCCGGCACGGCGGCGACCCCCGTGGACGCAGTGACGCACTCACTGTCCCCGCCGGCCCACACGTCGACGTCGACCGCGGCGACGGTGATGGTCCCGCCGGACTCCGCTGACCCGGAGCCAGCGATCCCCGCTCGTCCCGCCGCGGCCGAGATCGTCGAGACCCATCCGACCGTCATCCCGTCGACGCCGCCCGCGGGGACCGGCCCCGAGCGGCGAGAGCCGGAGCGGCGAGAGCCCGTGCGGCCGAAGCCGGGCGGGAAGCCCACCGGACGGGCCGGGCGGGCCGGGCGGGCCGGGATTGGGCGGCGCGGGGCGAGAGCGCTCGCGGCCATCCTCGCCGTGGTCGTCGCCGCGGTTGTGCTCGTCGCCCTGTCCAGGAGCGGCGAGTCGCCACCGGCGGACACCCCCGCGCAGGTCGCGGCCAGAACGCTGCGCCTGCAGGTCGAGAACCGCCCGCTTGCCCGCCGACTCGCGCTGGCGAGCTACCAGGCGTCGCCGGACTCGCCGGCCACCCGGTCCGCAATGATCGGCCTGTTCGCCGCGGACCTCGATCCGCTGGCCGTGCCGCTCGGCAGCCGGGTGCTGAGCGCCGCGCTGCGCCCGGACGGCCGACTGCTCGCGGCCGGGACGGAGGCCGGGACGATCGAGTTGTGGGCCGTCGGCGGCGGCGCCGACCCGGCCGGCCTCACCCATGCCGACACCATCACGAACGTCGGCGACTGGGTGTACTCGGTCGCGTTCCATCCGAACGGAAGCGTGCTCGCGGCCGGTGTCGGTAACGGTCAGGTCCGTCTGTGGGACCTGGCGAACCCGGCACGGCCGAAGGCACTGGCCACCATGAGGTTCCACCAGGACAGGGTTCGCTCGATCGCCTTCGCCCCGGATGGCCAGGTCCTCGCCTCCGGCGGGGACGACGGGCAGATCGCGTTGTGGACGGTGGCTGATCCGTCGAATCCCACCCGGGTCTGGGCGGCTGACGGCGCCACCGCCGGGATCCGAGCGGTCGCGTTCTCGCCGCGCGGCCGGTTGCTTGCCTTCGGCGGCAACGACGGCACCGTGCGGCTGTGGGACGCCACGGATCCCGCGCGCCCCACGGCGCGACCCGCACTGCGCGGCGGTGAAAGTGGCGGCGGAGGTGGCGGGCGGACGCTGCAGGCTGTCGCCTTCTCCCCCGATGGTTCGGCACTCGCCGCCGGCGGTATCGACGGCTCGGTGCAGCTGTGGGGGGTCCGTTCGGCAGAGGCGGTCGACCTCGGCTCGACCGCCGGCGGCCTGGGCGGTGTGACCAGCGTCGGCTTCGACCAGGACGGCGGGATCCTCGCCACCGCGGGCGAGGACGACATCGTCCGGCTGACCGACGTCTCGTCGCCGGCCCGGCCCGTCCCGCTGACCGGTCTGCGCGGGCACACGAAGGCGGTGAACGCGGTCGTGCTGACGCCGGACGGGCGGACCGTGCTCTCGGCCAGCGGGGACGGATCGGTCCGGGTCTGGACCATCGACCCCGCGGCGCTGGCCCGGAACGCCTGCGCCGACCCGGCGAACCAGATCTCCACGGGGGAATGGCGTGAGCACTTCGGGAGCCTGCGCTTTGAACCGCCGTGCGCCTGACACCGCACCCACCCGGAAACCCGATTCCGGTTTCCGGGCTCTCTGCTCAGGAACAAAAATTCCGGAGTCCCGGCGGTCCGGCCGTTCGGCGCGGTAAAGTTGCCGCTGGATTCAGGGGGGTAGGCGCCGCGAGCACCATCGGGGCCGTGACGGGCACCGGGCGACCACCGCGGCGGTAGGCGGAGTCAACATTCCGCTCTGTTTTCAGCGAAGGAGATCCGTCGTTACGCGCGGATAGAACCGGTCGGACAAGGCGGTCGAATCGGACAAGCCCGACGAGGCTTCCGGTTCAGCGTTGCGCGATGGTGAACAGTTAAATGCGGAAGATTGATATCTGACGGTATCGCCCTACGTTTCTGCTACACATGGTCCGCATCGGACAGTCCGGTGCGGAAATTCCCCGCAATGAATGCTCAGTTTCTGATGCGTAGGTCGGATCCGGGCCCGCTGCCGTCACTGACGGTCAGCGCAGGAAGGCACGGCCGCGGCGACCTGCCGGACAGGGGCCAGAAATGGACGACGTGCCGCTGCAGGTCGCGGCTCTCCCAGGCATCATCGCGGGCCCCGTGCTGCGCCGGGTGACCCGGACGAAGGTGTCCGTGTGGCTGGCGCTGAGCCGGCCGGATCCGGTCACGCTGCATGTCCGCAGAGCCGGGGTGCCCGCCTCGGAGATCGCCGCGGGGAGCGCGACGCCGGTCAGGGTCGGCGGCAGCCTGTGGATCGTGGTCGTCACCGGCACCGCACCGGGCGGGCAGTTCACCGCGGGTGACCTCTACGAGTACCGGATCAGCTCACCCGGCTGGCCCGAACCGAACTGGGGCGAGGTCTCGATCGGCACCGGGCGACCGGCGTTCCCCGCCCCACCCGCTTCCCTCGATGACCTGACGATCCTGCACACGTCCTGCCGCAAGGTCCACGGCAACGGCCGGGACGGCCTGGCCGAGGCCGAGGAGCTCATCACCGGGCGGCTCGCCGCGGGCACACCGTCCGCCCGCCCGCACCTGCTCGTCATGTCCGGTGACCAGATCTACGCCGACGAGGTTCCAGCCCCGCTGGTGCCGCGGATCCGCCGCATCGCCACCGATCTCGTCGCCGTCGACGACGCGGCGCCGTTCCTGCCGCTGCCGGCGATCGGGGGGCGGCAGGCCCGCTCGGAGGCCTATCACCTCACCTCCTCGGCGGCGAGCGACCATCTCTGGCGGTTCGGCGAGTTCCTGGCGACCTACCTGCTCTACTGGTCCGACACGCTCTGGCCGGCGACCGTGCCGGCCTGGGCGGACGTCGCGCCCGGTGACGTCGCCGCGGACAGCGGCCTCGACGAGGCGTCGTGGGCCGAACTGCGCGCGGCCGTGGAGCTGTTCCGCGCCGGGCTGCCCGCCGTCCGCAAGGTGCTGGCGACCGTGCCGATCCTCATGGTGGCCGACGACCACGAGGTGACCGACGACTGGAACCTCGACCACCCGTGGGCGGAGGCGGTCTACGCCGACGCGGCCGCCAGCCGCATCGTGACCAACGGGCTGCTCGCGTACGTCCTGTGCCAGCACTGGGGCAACACCCCGGAGCGGTTCACCGCCGCCGGCAGCCCCGAGGCCGCCGTCCTCGCCGCCGCCGTCCATACCGGCGCCTCCCCTGACACCCCGGCCCTGCGGCAGCTCCTCGGTGTTCCGGCCGGGCCGCCACCGCCGCCGCCGTCGGTCCTGCGCGACCTGACGGCTCCCGGAACGCTGCGCTACGACTTCACCCTCGGCCCGGACGACGGCTGGCCCGTCCGGCTGCTCGCCCTCGACGAGCGCACCGCCCGCGAGTTCCACCGCGTCGACCATCCGGCCGCGCGGATCAGCCTCGACGCCCTGGCACTCATGGTGCCGGAGCCCGGTGGCCTCGCCCCGGTCCCGCTCACGTTCGTCGTCGCACCGGCGCCGATCCTCGGCACCCACCTGGTCGAGCACCTGATCCAGCCGGCGGCGAGCCTGATACCCGGCGGGTCGATCTTCGCCGACTTCGAGTCCTGGTCCGCGGCGACCGCCAACCACCAGGAGCTACTGCGGCGCCTCACCGCACTGGGGCCGCTCGTCGTGCTGTCCGGCGACGTCCATTTCAGCGGCACGGCCGCACTGACCTACACCCGCGCCGGGACGACGACGCGCGCGGCGCAGATCACCAGCAGCGCGGCGCGAAACGCGGAGGTGAAGACCATGGTCCTGCACCTGTTCGGGGACCTCGCCATGCGCCTGGGGCTGGAGCGGCACCGGGCGTTCAACGGCTACGCCGACCTCGGCCTGCCGCAGCGGGCGCAGCTCGCCGCCCCGCCGCCGGGGGCGGACCTGCCCTACGACGAGTTCACCGACGTGTTCCTCGGCCGGGTGTTCCGGGCCGCGCAGGAGACTCCCACCGTCCTGTCCGAGGAGATCGCCGACGCCTACGGGCTGACGCCGGGGCCCGGGGACTGGCGCTTCGAGGTGACACCGGTGGACGACGAGACCATGCCCGGCCCCGGTCCGCTGCTGACCGACATGACGGCCGCGCCCGCCCCGGCCGGGTGGACATCGTGGGACCCGGCCAGGTCGTACCTGATGCTCAAGGCACTGCGTGCCGGTGACCTGCACCGGATCGGGCGCATGTTCGTCGGGCTGCCGCAGCTGTCGCTGCTGGAGTTCGAAGCCACGCCGTTGGAGGTGCGGCACCTGATCGTCTCGCCGGTCGGCAACCATCCGTCCCCCGCCGCCCGCCAGCAGACGGTCACGAAGGTGCGGCTCGTCTGATGGCCGAGAAGTCACTCATCGAGGTGATCTCCGCGGCTTTCGCGGATGCCATGCGCTCGGCGCTGGACGGCACGAACCCGGCGCTGCCCCCGCTGAGCCCACCGGACGCGGCCGGCGCCCGGGCCGCCATCGAGCAGCTCGCCGACCGCGCCGGCGGTGTCACCGACGCGGCGGACCCGGTTGCCTGGCTGCAGGCGCTGGAAAGCTGGCGGGACACCGCGTCCGACGTGGCCGACCGGGCCTTCACCGGCCCGAACCCGGCCGAGCAGGCGTTCGTCCGCTTCCTCACCGAGCGGATGCCGCGCACGGCTGCCTTCCTCGCGCTGACCGGGGTGATCAGCCATACGCCGGACGGCCCGGCCCGGGTCGACCGGCCGAAGCTGCGCGCGCTCGTCACCGACCCGGGCACGCTCGTCAACGAGGGCCTGTGGGACGCGCTGCTCGCCGATGTCGGCCTGCCCGGCACCGGCCGCCTTCCCGCGGTGCTGGTCGGGCTGCTGCTGCTGGCGCCGCAGACCGTGCTCGCGCTCACCCGAGGCGATCTGCGCGTCGCGGGCCTGTCCGCGCCGCCGACGGCGCAGCCCGGCCCGTGGCGGGTGTTCCGCGAGGCCACCGAGGGCTGGATCTCCATCACCGTCCCGATCGGCGACCCCGCCGACCCGCAGCCCAACCCCCGCGACATGTTCGACTGGGCCGCCGACCTGACACCGGACCTGTCGGGCACGCTGGCAATCCGTTCGCAGCGCCACGACCTCGGCGGCGGGAAGCGCCGCACGGTCTTCGAGATGTGGCTCGCGCTGGCGGCCGAGGAGGACCGCTGGCAGTACGACTTCGGCAGCGGCTGGTACCTGCGGGTCGAGCCCGGCCTGACCGGCGGTTTCGGCTACGACGGCTCCTGGCACGGGGCGTTCCGCCAGTTCGCCCTCGACCCGGCCCGGCTGCCCGGGCCCGGTGACCCGGTCGAGGTCACGTTCGGCCGGGAGCTCGACGCTGGCGCGCCCGACATCGCCTTCGGCCCGCCGTACGACACCCGCCTGGTGCTCCGTGACCTCGGGCTGTTCCTGCGGCTGCGCGAGGACCACCCGGTCGTCGAGGTGGGCCTGTTCCTGCACGGCCTGTCGGCGGTGCTCACCAACCGCTGGTTCCGCACGTTCGGGGTGACCGACACCGTCTTCCGGGACGGGATCCGGCTCGACCTGGATCTCGACCTCGCCTACGTCGAGGGCCGCGGTGTCGTGCTGGGCCTGTCCAGCGGCCTCGACGTCACCCTCGGCATCGACGCGGAGTTCGGGAAGAACGCCCCCGTCGGCTTCAAGCTGCACAGCATCCGCATCCACGTCCCGGTGCGGGCCACCGAGGACAGCTTCGACGTCCGCGCCGAGGTGCGCTTCCACATCTCGACCCATCTCGGCCCGGTGAGCCTGGTCGCCGACGGGCTCGGCGGCTGGGTGGGCTACTGGTCGGAGGACGACACCAGGAAGTACGTCGGTCTCCTCCCGCCGACCGGCGCCGGGCTGGAGATCTCCGCGGGCCCCTTCACCGGGGGCGGTTACCTCGACTTCACCGGCGGCCCGAACGAGCGGTTCGGCGGCGTCATCCACGTCAAGGTCGGCACGTTCGAGGTGACGGCCTTCGGCCTGCACGAACTGACCGGCGAACCAGGCGCGGCGAACCGCCCCACCTCGGTCATCGTCGTGCTCGGCGTGCGCTTCTCCCCTGGCATCCCGCTCGGGTTCGGTTTCGAGATCTCCGGTTTCGGCGGCCTGGTCGGCATCAACCGGCGGGCCGACACCGACGCGCTGCGGGAGCGGCTCACCAGCGGCGCGGCGGGCAACGTGCTGTTCGCCGAGGATCCGATCCGCAACGCGCCGCGCCTGCTCGACGACCTCGACCACCTCTTCCCGCGCAACGCGGGCACCCACGTGTTCGGCCCGACGATCCAGATCAGCTGGCTGAACATCGCCGGGCACAAGGTGTTCCGGTTCGACGTCGGGCTCTTCTTCGAGTTCCCCGGGCCGCGGCGCATCGTGCTGCTGGGCTCCGCCCGCGCCCAGCTGCCGCCGCTGGCCGGCGGCCCGCACCTGATCGACATCCGGTTCGACATCGTCGGGTTCGTCGACTTCCCGAAGCGGATCGTCGAGGTCGACGCGACCCTCATCAACTCCTCGGTGATGGAGATCTTCCACCTCACCGGCGACCTGGCGTTCCGGATCGCCTGGGGCGACCATCCGTACCTGCTGCTGAGCTTCGGTGGCTTCCACCCGAGGTTCACCCCGCTGCCCGCGCAGTTCCCGGAGCTCGCCCGGCTCGCGCTCACCGTCAAGCCGGGGAAGCTCCCGGGCGGGGTGTTCTTCCGCGCCGAGGCCTACCTGGCCATCACCTCGAACACGGTGCAGTTCGGCGGGCAGGTGGAGCTCGGCTACAAGGCCGGCCCGCTCAACCTGATCGGTTTCGTCGCCCTCGACGCGCTCATCCAGTTCACCCCGTTCCACTTCGAGGTCACGATCAGCGCCGGGGTGCGGCTGCGCTGGAAGTCGACGAACCTCGCCGGGGTCCGGCTCGAAGGCACCCTGTCCGGCCCCGGGCCGTTCACGATCAGCGGCAAGGCCTGCTTCGAGATCCTCTGGTTCGACATCTGCGCCGACGTCAGGATCCAGCTCGGCAGCTCCGGGCAGCCGACCGCACCGCCGGTCAGCAGCGTCGTGCAGGCGCTGCGCCCGCAGCTCACCGAGCCGGCCAACCTGACCGCGCTCGACGGCGACGACAACGAGGTCATCCAGGCCAGGCGGCCCGCGGCCGCCGGCGGCCATCCGCTGGTCTCCCCGCTGGGGGCGCTGAGCTGGGCGCAGAAGCGCACCCCGCTGGGCCTGACCCTCGACCGGTTCGACGGCGTGCCGCTGGCGGCACCGCAGCGGGTCGTCGTGGAGTCCCCGCGGGCCGCGGGCCCGGAGCAGGACTGGTTCGCGCCCGGCTCGTACGCGAACCTCACCGAGGCGGAGCGGCTCAACCGGCCCGCGTTCTCCCGGCTCGACGCGGGGATCAGGATCGGGCTCGGCGCCCCGGGGGCGTCCACGGCGATCCGGCGCGACGTGACGGTGGTGGAGATCCGGCTGCCGAAGCCGCCCAGCACCGGCGCGCTCGCGACCGCGTTCGCCGCCGTCACGCTTCGCGCCGCCCTGGAGCGCACCGCGCCGTCCCAGGTGCGCACGACGGCGCCGGCGTTCGGGGTGCGCGAGGAGCGGTTCGCCGTCCGCGACCGCGGTGGCGCGGTGCTGGCCGAGGACCTGTCCGTCAGCGAGGCACACCAGCGGGCCCGGCGCGCCGGCGGCGTCGCCGCGGCCAAGCGCGATCTCGTCGACCTGGGAGCGATCTGATGGCTGTGCGTCTGGACTTCTACGCCTGGCGCCGGTCCACCGTCTTCGAGGCGGTGGCCACCCCGGCGCTCACCCCGGCCGGCCGGCTCACCGGGCGCGTCCCGCTGACGTTGCGCAACACCGAGCGGCTGGGCGACACGGCCACCGAGAGCGTCGTGTTCGACCTGCTCGGCCCCGGCGACGTCGGCGGCCTGAAGCCGGCGGCCGTGCGGCGCGTCGTCCCGGCGCCCGGGTCGACGGAGGCGGAGAACACCAAGTGCGCCTACGTCGAGTTCAGCGCCCCGGACCTGCCCTGGCGGTACACCCCGCGCCTCGCCGCGGGACGTCAGCTCGCCCCCTGGCTCGTCCTGGTCGTCGGGACGCCGGAGGAGATCGTGCCGCAGCCCGGCGGAACGGTCGCGATCAGCGCCAGCGCCCTGGGGGCGCACCGGCTCGTCGAGTCCCCCCGGTGGGCCCATGTGCAGGACGACGTCGACCATCCCGGCCAGCGGCTGGTGTCGCGGCTGCTCTCCCCGCGCCCGCTCGCCGGGAACACCGGCCACCGCGCGGTCATCGTCCCCGCGTTCACGCCGAACGGCGCGCCCGCCTGGGCCGACGGCTCCCCCGGGGTGACCGTGACGCTGCTCTACTCCTGGGAGTTCACGACGGCGCCGGCGGGTGACTTCCCCACCCTCGCGGCCCGGCTGCGGCCGCACTCCGGCGACGCCACGCTCGGCCGGGTGGCGCTGGCCTACCCACTGCCGCCCTCCCCGGGCCCAGGGCCGGAGGCGCCGATCGTGCGCGGCGCGCTGGCGCCCCTCGACAGCGTGGACGTCGACATCCCGGTGGAGATCGGCGACGACCTGGAGACGATCGCCGCACCGGTGCTCGACCCGGCCGCCGACGCGCGGCGCCCCGTCGTCTCGCTGCCGGTGTACGGCGACGCCTGGGTGGCCGACCCGACGCTTGCCCTGTGGTCGGCGCAGTTCCGCCGCGACCCGAGGCACCGGGCCGTCGCCGGCCTCGGCGCGAAGGCGGGCATCGACGAGCAGGACAAGATCGTGGACGCCGCGGTGGCCCAGGCCGGGGCGCTCGCCGCGGCGTCCGAGCGGATCAGGGCGCTGACGGCGGGGCTGGCCGCGGCCTCGGCGCTGTGGAACCGCCGGCTGCCGCAGGACCGGCTCCGCCGCCTGGTCGTCTTCGGGCCGGCCCTGCGCGGCATGCAGACGCAGACCGGCACCGTGCTCGACCGGGCGACGGGTGGGGCGCGCCCGCTGCCGCCCGCGATCTTCTCCGCGGCCGCGCGGCGGGTCCTGCGCCCCGGCCCGGCGCGCACCCGGCACGCCGCCGACGGCGCGACCGACCCGCGGGCCGTGCTGGAGGTGGCCAACCGGTGCGCCGAGCCGCCGCCCCGCGCGCCGGACGGCCTGCCACACAGCGACCACCTCAGTGAAGTCGTCGGGGTCCGCAACCTCGACAAGGTGCTGCGAGCGGCTGCCGGGACGGGCCGGGTGCCCGTCAGACGGCTGCGCGACCTTGTCGGCGCCTTCGACCGCAGCCCCTACAGCGCCTCCACCGTCGGGTTCTTCGAGCAGGTCATGCGGCAGATCCTCGACCGGGTCGAGGCGGGCCGGCCGATCCCGCTGTTCGATGTGCTGACCGTCCTCGAACCGCGCGACGGCCATCCGCTCCCGGAGCAGGACCTGCTGATCGCCCTGCGTGCCCTGCTGTCCGAACGGCCCGACGACGAGTACGACACCCCGGTGCTGGACGACCTCGTCATCGAGGTGCTGACCGAGCGCCCCGACCGCCCCTGCGACCCCGTCGACCTCGACCGGCTCGCCGACGCCGTCGCCGACGCCGTCGATCCGACGGCGCACCACCCGGTCGTCGTCGACCGGGTGCTGGACACCATCGACGGCCTCGACGACCAGCCGCTCACCCCGCCGGAGCTGTCCCCGGATCTCGACATCCCCGCCTGGCAGCTGCTGCGCGACCACGATCCCGACTGGCTGCTGCCCGGTGCCGGCACCATGCCGGTCGACCGTGTCGTCGCCGTGACGACGAACCTGGTGTTCGTCGACGCCTACCTGCTGGGGCTGAACACCCAGATCCTCGGCGAGCTGCGGTTCCGCAACATCGCGGTGCGGGCGGGCAGCACCCCCCTGCGCCAGTTCTGGTCCCGGGCGGCGCCGGACGGCGAGAGCTTCCTGGACGACATCCACGGCGTCCACCTGTGGCCGACCGGCTCGGCGCTGGGCAGCGGCACCCACCAGCCGCCGGCCGCCGCCGGCGCCGACCTCGTCATCGTCGCCCGGACCCCGCTGTTCCGCCGCTACCCGCACACGGTCGTCTACCTCACCCCGGCGCCGCTCGCCGGCGGCGAGCCCGACTGGGACGCCGCGCCCGACCTGGCCCAGCGCATCATCCCCAGCTTCCAGGGCTCGATCACCCCCGAGATCGTCTTCTTCGGGTTCGACCTCGACCCGGCGCTCGGCGGGCAGCACTGGGTGGTGTTCGAGGAGCCGCCGCACGGCGTCCAGTTCTTCAGCGGCCCCCACGAAGGCCTCTCCCCGGCGCGACGTCACGTGTACACCGACCCGTTGCTTCACCTCGACGGCGCCGAGTTCGCCGACGCCGCCTACGCCGACCCCTACCGCGTGATGGTCCGCGGATCGTCACTGATTCCGGGAGCGCTGTGAGCACGCCGATCATCGGGGTTCTGCTGCCACTGCGGCTGGAGACACGGTTCGCCGAACCCGACGCCCCGGGAGCCGGCTGGCGGCTCAAGGTCCGGGTTGTGCCCGACGCGGCCAGCCTCGACCGGCACAACCCGCTGCCGCTGGACAGCGAGCTCGACGCGGTCGAGGCGCTGTGGCAGGCGGTGGACGGCGGTGTCGACGCCCTGGCCACCGAGCACGGCCGGGCGCAGTGGCAGGCGTTCGCCGCGCAGGTCGGCGCCGCCCGCGGCGCCTGGCTGGCCCGCTCGTTCCCCGCCGAGCCCGCCCCCGGCGGTGGCTGGCGGATCACCCGGCCCGCGGCGACCAGCGAGCCGCTGACCTTCGCCCGGGTCGCCGGCCTGCCGAAGACCCTGCAGCTGTGGCTCGGCCGCGGCGGCGGCGCGCCGGTCCGGATCGCCGAGCTCACCGTCGACCGCGACCGGCTCGCGCTCGACCCACCCGACCCGGAGACCGGCCAGGCCCGCTGGTGGACGTCCTTCAAGGAGGCCGAGCAGGTCCAGCTCGGCACCACAATCGACCTCGGGCCGGACCGGCCCGACGACATCGACGTCCTCTACGTGGTCGGCCTCGGCGAGGAGTCTCCCGCCGACCTGTTCGCCGCACACCGCGACGCCGGCATCCTCGGCGTCGCCGCGCTGGGAACCGCCACCAACAGTGTGGACGGCGCCCCGACGACGGATCTCGCCCGCGACCCCGAGGTGTGGCGCACCCTGCTCACCGCGCCGCCGCCGCAGCCCGGCGCGGAGGCGGTCAGCGCGGCGCTCACCGGGAAGGACACCGCCCTCGGGCCACTGCCCGGCGGCGAGACCGACCACCGGCCGGTCAACCAGGCACTGGTCGGCAGCCTCTGGTCGGTCCTGTGGGGCCACTGGGTCAAGGACGTGTGGCTGGACGGCAAGGGCCTCGAGCTCGGGGCATGGGCCTACGACCACCTCGCCCCGGAGGGCCCGTTACCGCCGATCCGGATCGGGGACCAGCCGTACGGTGTGCTGCCGGTCTCGGCGCCCTCCCGCTGGGTCACCGCGCCCGGCGACCCGGCCGTGGAGAAGCATGTGCTGCGGGTCGGGCTCGGCGCCCGCGACGTCGCCGCGACGGCGGCCGAGGCGGCCGGCACGATCGTCGGCGCCGACACCGCGCGGCTGCTCGACCTGATCGGCCGGGTTCCGGCCTCCCGCGGCTACGCCTGGCGGTGGGCGCTGCCACTGGAACTGCTCTACCTGCTCGAATGGGCCTACGGGGACGGCGTGCCCTGGGCGCGGCTGCAGAAATGGTGGGACGAGACCGCCGTCCGCGCGACGAAGATCGCGGACCGGTCACCGTCCCGGCGCTACGCCACGCTCGGCGAGCCGCAGGACCTCACGCTGCCACTCGTCGTGCCGACCAACCTCACCGACGGCAGGGCACTGGACAAGCTGATCGAGATCCTGCTCGACGTGCCACCGAAGGAGCTCGCCTCCCCCCGGATCCTCGACGAGGTGTTCCGGCCGATGCCCGACAGCCTGCTGTTCCGGCTGTTGCTGCACGCGCGCCTGGTGGACACCGCCGAGGTGGTCCGGTTCACGGTCGAGGCCAGCGGACCCGCGCTGGAGCCGATCGAGGCCCCCGACTCCGAGCCGACCCGGCTGGCCAGGTGGGCCTCCCAGTTCAACGACGCGATGGTGGGCTCCGACCCGGCGAGCCTGCTGTTCCGGATCGGGCGGGAGGCACTCGGCGCGCTGCCGGGCCTGGACCCGGCGGTCGTCGAACGCGTCCTGCGGGCGACGCTCGACACGGCCTCGCACCGGATCGACCCCTGGCTCACCGGGGTGGTGACCCGGCGGCTGCGGGAGCTGACGGCCGCGGTGGAGCCGGCGCGGTTCCAGCTCGGCGCCTACGGGTGGGTGGACGCGCCCCGCCCCCGTGACCCGGCGGCTCCCCCGCCACCCGCCGAATACCTGCACGCGCCGTCCATGGAGCAGGCGCTGACCGCCGCGGTTCTTCGCGACCGCGCGCTGTCCGACGCGGAACCCGCCCGCTGGCAGATGGACGTCGACAGCGACCGGGTACGGCTCGTCGAGGAACTGGCGGAGCAGGTCCGGCTCGGCAGCCACCTCACCGAGGTCCTCGGCCGCGCGGTGGAGCGCGCGGTGGCGGCCCAGGCCGACGTCGAACGGCTCCGGGCGCAGTTCCCGATCCGGGTCGAACACACCGGCCGCCGGGTCTGCGACGGTCAGGCGGTCCTCGACCGGTACGTCACGAACCCGGCCGATCTGGGCCTCACCGGGGCCCAGATCGACGCGCTGGCACCGCTCGCGCACGCCGTGGACACCTATGGCGACCTGCTGGTCGCCGAGGCCGTCCACCACGTCGTCTCCGGCCGCGGCGCGATGGCGGCGACGGCGATGGAGGCCGCCGCGGGGCTCGCCGCACCCCCCACGCTGGAGGTGCTGCGCACCCGGCGGGGCGGGCGCATCGCGCGCACCACCGTCGTGGCCGCGCTGCCCGCCGCCGCTGGCCCGCCGGCACCGGACGCCTTCACCAGCCCCGGGGTGCTGGCCGAGCCGGCCGTCGCGGCCTTCCTCGAAGCCCAGACCGGCGCGCCGGGCACGGACCCGTGGCGCTGGGAGGCACTCGACACCGCCGACCAGCCACTCGGCCCGGTCACCCTTGCCGACCTCGGTCTGACGCCCGTCGACACGCTGTCGCTGTCGGCTGTGAACCTGTACGAGCTCGCGCTCGCCGCCGTCGAGGGAGCGGCCCGACTCGAACCGGCCGCCCTGCCCGCCCAGGCCGCGGCCCAGCGGCTGGCCGACATCCTCGGCAGCCGCCCGGTGCTGCCGGAGGATCTCGTCACCGGTGGGCCGGCGGCGCCTGGCACGGAGGCGGCGCTCGCTTCGCTGCAGGCAGGCGTCCAGGCCGAGCTGCACGGCCGGTACAGCGCCGTGCACGCGCTCGCGGACGACCTGCGGACGTGGCTGGTGGCGGCGGCCGCCGACCCCGCCGACCACGCTGCGGCACTGGTCGGCGCGGCCCGCTGGGGTATCACCCCGCTGCGCGCGGACGGCGCGCCGACCGCGACGCTCGTGGCCCGCGCGGCGGCGGCGCTGTCCGAACGACTGGCGAAGGCACCTTCGCCGGCCGCCGCGGCCGCGCTCGCGCCGGCGGCGCTGGCCAGCGCGCTGGCGGAACTGGTCTCGCCGGAAGGACGCCTGCCCATCCTGTCCCGGCTGCCGCTGGACCAGCTACCGACCGCTCTGGTCCCCGACGTCGCCGGGCCGGCCGCGCTCGACCCGTACTGGCTCGAGGTCGTCTCGCCCGTCCGCGCGCACCTGGCCCGGTTCGAGGCGTACCAGCTCAGCAGGCACGTCTGGGGACTGCGCCCGCTCGCCGCGTGGACGAACCGGCCGGGCGACCCGTGGCAGCGCGAACCCCTGCCCGACGCCGACGCGCCCCCGGTGGACAACCACCTGCTCGCGGCGTTCGGCCCGGCCGGGGCGCTGGACCCGGCCGCCGGCCCGGCCCGGCCCGTCGCGCTCGGCCTGGTGGACTCGTTCAGCGAGGTCATCCCGGCCACCGACCACACGACGACGGTCGCCTTCCACGTGGATGCGCCGGCGTCGCGGGCACCGCAGGCCGTGCTGATCGCCGTCCCGCCGGATGTCGACGTTCCGCTCGACACCGAGGCGCTCGTCGACGTCCTCGCCGACACCCGCCGGCTGGTCCGGGCCCGCGCGGCCGCCCCGCCGGACCTGGACGCGCTGGCCGCGGGCACCCCGTCCGTGCTGCTGCCAGCGCACCAGCCCACCGGCATCAGCCTCACGAAGTAAGGGAGCGGACAGTGCTGCAGCGGACGGTGCGGAGCGCCTCATGACGCGATTCGATCTGGGACGTCGGCTGGAGCCGATCCGCCCCGTGACGGACCTCGGCCGTGGGTTCCGCGCCGAGATCGCGGACCCGGCGTGGTTCCTGGCCCGGCAGTGGCACCTCGGCGAGCACCAGGGCGAGGACGCCGCCTCCCCCACCCTCGTACGCCACGTGGCCGCGCATCACCCGGTCGACCCGCTGCTGCCGCCGGCGACCGACCCCGACCAGGCGACGGATCCCGCGGTCGTGCCCGCCGAGGCGATCATCGAGGCGGAGTCCGACGAATGGTGGACACCGGGCCGCCGGATCCGCGTCGGCCGTGACCTCGCGACGTCCAGGCCGGCGCTGCTGGCCGACACCAGCCTGCGGCTCGCCGGGCTCCCACCGCCCTACGACGCTCTCGACGGCACCGGCGTCGACGGCCTCACGGCCTACCGGCGACGCGCCGAGCTCGGCCTGACGGCGGCCGACTTCCCCGGCGTGCCGACCGTCCCCGCCGCCGACCTGTGGGATCCCGCCGAGTTCGTGCACACCGCCGAGTTCACCAGCGGTGGTGTGGCCCTTCAGGTACCTCGCCATCGGGGCGGGGACGTCGACTGGTACTCGGTCCAGGCCAAGGAGCCGCCCGCTCCGGGCAGCGGCCCGGAGGTGCTGCGGGAGGTGCTGCCCAGCCGGCTGAAGTACCCGGGCGCGCCGCATCCCCGCTGGTGGCAGATCGAGAACGCGCACGTCGACATCGGCGGCTTCCCGCCGGACCGCAGCCACCTGGCGACCATGCTGCTGATCGACCTGGTGATGTCCCACGCCGACGACTGGTTCAGCTTCCCGGTGGAGGCGAGCGCCGGGACCCTGGTCACACTGCGGGAAGTCGTCGTCGTGAACTCGTTCGACGAGGAGATCGTGCTGACGGCACCGGCGGACTGGAGCCTGTTCCGCATCACCGGCCTCGAACCCTCCACCCTCGCCATCTGGCCGACGGCGGTGACGCCGCTGAGCGACCGGCCCGTCGACGACGTCGCCGTCGGCCTCGACGAGGACGCGAACCTGCTGTGGGCCGTCGAGCACCGGGCCGCCGGCCGCGACCTGGCACCCGTCGCCGCAGCCACCGGCTCCACGTCGCCACCGGAGGGGCCACCGGATGGCCCCCCGCAGGCACCCGACACCTCCGGCGAGGTGCTCGGCAGCGAGCCCGTCAGCTACGCCTACCGGCCGAGCACGACGCTGCCCCGGTACTGGCACCCCTACCCGGTGCGCGAGGTCGACGGGCGGCGGCGCTTCGTCCAGGGGCAGCTGCGGGACCTGGAGGCACGCCCGCCGGTGCCGATGCCCGCGCCGGTCAGCCCGCTGCTCGAGGACCCACACGCGCCGGCCGACGGGCCCGCGCACCAGATCGAGCCGGCCGCGCTCCCGACGACCGGCGTGCGGCTGCAGCGGCAGTGGAAGCTGGCCAGGCGGACCGACGGCCGCCCCGTGCTGTGGATGCAGCGCCAGCAGCTGCCGTTGATCGGCCCACCGGTCTCCGGGCTGCGCTTCGACATCGCCGAGGCCCGGCACCCTTCCGCCGGCTGAGGCCGGCTGAGGCCGGGGACCGCTCCTGCGGTAACCGTCGGAAAACCGACCGGCATCCTGTCGCGTTGGCTTCAGCCCACATGACGGTGTCGAGCCACCATGGGCCCGTGATCAGGATTTCAGGGCCCAGAGGTCAGCAGCAGGACGACAGCGCCGGTACCGGCCCCGGCCTGCCCCGCCGCAGTCTCCGCCTGGTCCGGTCGCGGCCCCGCGGTCCAGTGACGGCGGCCGTCGCCTGCGTCCTGCTGTTGGGGGCTCCGCTGGCGCTGGTCACCGGCTGCCAGCCGAGCAGCGGCAGCGGCGGCAGCGGGAAGAGCACCGGCACCCACACTCATGCCAGTACGCGCACGACACCGCGGGACAAACCACCAGCCGTGCCGGCGGGACAGCCGAACTCCCCCACCACCCGGGCACCGGGCGGGTCGTCGGCCTACCGGATCACCATCAGGAACGAGCGGGGGGCGATCGAGCCGAGCGCCAGCTACACCGCGCAGGTGCCGGTGCTGGCCGGCCCCGACGCGACGGTCGTGCGCCGGGTGAACGCGGCCATCGCCGCGTACGTCGACCAGGAGAAGGCCCACACCGCCCATGAGACCCTCACCCTGACAGCCGGCGATCCGCATGTGGGCACGCGGGTGCTGGCCCTCTCCTTCGGCGGCGACCGCTACCCACCCGGCGCGGCGCACCCCAGCGAGCTCGCCAGTGGCCTGGTCTTCGACCTGCGCACCGGTGACCGCGTCACCATCGAGGACGTCTTCACCTCCACCGACGCGGGCCTGCGCCGGCTGGAGCCGGTCGTCCGGGCCGAGCTGGAGCGGCGGTTCCCGGACGGCCCGACGGGCGGGGTCACCGATCCGCTGCCGGCCAACTACCAGCAGTTCGTGGTGAACCCGAAGGGCCTGGTGGTGATCGTGACGGAGCTGCCGTACGTGCTCGGGCCGCAGAGCGTCCTCGTCCCGTGGAACAGCCTCGACGGCCTCGTCCGGCCCGAGCTCGCCGAGATCCTGCGCTCCTGAGCACCTGCGCTCGTGAGCACCTGAGCACCCGCGAGCGCTCCTGAGCCGAGATGCCGCGCTCTCGCGGGGAATGCCTCCAGGCGGGGCGGGATTGACACTACGAGTGAGCGACGTCGACGAATCCCTTCCGCTGGCCGTGCTCGACTTCGTGGGGATCGAGCACGGCGAGAGCCCGGCTGCCGCGATCGCGGGTGCGGTGAGCATCGCGCAGACCGTCGAGGCGGCCGGATACCGGCGGTACTGGGTCTCCGAACACCACAACATGCACAGCCTGGCCTGCAGCGCCCCGGAGCTGCTGACCGCGCATGTCGGGGCGCTCACCTCCCGGATCAGGGTCGGCGCCGCCGGGATCATGCTGCCGAACCACACGTCGTTCAAGGTCGCGGAGCTGTTCCGGACGCTGGTGGCGATGTATCCCGGGCGCATCGATCTGGCGCTCGGCCGGGCGCCGGGCACCGACCCGCTGACCGCGCACGTGCTGCGCCGGGGTGGCGGCGCCGACGCCGGCGCGGAGTTCCCCCACCAGGTCGGTGAGCTGCTGGCGTTCCTCGGCGACGGCTTCCCGTCCAATCATCCGTACGCGCGGCTGGTCGCCGCGCCGGTGGTCGACGAGCGGCCCGAGCTGTTCGTGCTGGGCTCCAGCCCGTACGGACCGCGGTTCGCGGCCGTCAACGGCCTGAGCGCGGTGTTCGCCCATCACATGAGCCCCGAGCTGGCGTTCGACGCGCTACGCGCCTACCGGCGTGAGTTCACCGCCCGCGGCGGCGGCAGCGACAGGCCGTACTCGGCGATGTCCGTGCTCGCCTTCGCCAGCGAGGACGAGGAGGCCACGCTGGACTTCGAGGCGGCATGGACCCTCACCATCCAGAACATCAGCCGCGGTGTCCGGGAACCGCTGCGTCCCGAGGACGTCCACGGCTTCGCCCGCTCCGAGCGGTTCCGGGCGGCACGGCGCGACGACGGGCGGATGGTCACCGGGGAGCCGAAGGCCGTCGCCGCCCGCCTGTTGGAGATGAAGCAGCAGGCCCAGGCCGACGAGATCGTCGTCGTCACCCCGAGCCTGGACCGGGCCCGGCGCCAGGCCAGTTTCACCGCGCTCGCCGAAGCCTGGCGCAGCGCGGCCTAGCCTAGGCCGGTTCTGGGCCTGGGCAGGTTCTGCGCGGTTCCGCGGAACCGGGCAGGTTCTCCGCGGTTCCGCGGAACCGCGGAACCGCCCTGCGCCCAGCCCCGCCGGTGGCGCGGCTGTCTTGCGCCACCCGGCAGCGGGAAGTTCACACAGTGGCAGGCTGGCGCGGCGGCAAGCTGACGCAGGGACACCGGAGGGGATGTCGGGATGGCCGAGGCAAACGACTGGAACGCGCAGATCATCGCCGAGTTCCGGGCGAACGCGGGGCAGGTCGGGGGGAACTTCTCGGGCGCCCCGATGGTGCTGGTGCACCACCGGGGCCGCAGGAGCGGCCGCGAATACGTCAATCCGATGATGTACCTGGCGGACGACACCGATACCAACACGATCTACGTGTTCGCGTCCAAGGCCGGCGCACCGTCGAATCCGGACTGGTACTACAACCTGACGTCCGCCGGTGCGACGACCATCGAGCGCGGCGCCGAGACGTACCAGGTCGGCATCCGGGAGCTCACCGGCACCGAGCGCGACCAGGTGTACGCCGAGCAGGCGCGCCGCTACCCGGGGTTCGCGGAGTACGAGACGAAGGCCGCGGGCGTCCGGACGATCCCGGTGCTCGCCCTGCAACGCTCCTGATCGAGGCGCACTCCCGGATACCCCGGGGCCCCGGGGCCCCGGGGCCACTGTCACTGCGGGCGGTCGGCGACGACGACCCGGCCGCTGCGCAGTGAGTTGCGGCGGGAGGTCGGGGTGTCCAGGCGTTCGGCGATGGCGAGAAGATCCTCGTCGCGCCGGACGGTGAACCCGTGCCGGCCGAGGAGTTCGCACATCGTGGCCGCCGTCCAGTAGGAGCGCCACGGTTCGTTCACCCACATGCTGCTCCGCCGGGCCAGGGTGTGCATCATCCGGGCGATCCACTGGCCGATCGCGATCCGGACCTGGCGGGCCTGATAGTTGATGATCAGCCGGCTGTCGGGGGCGGACAGGCCCGCGACGACGGCCATGGTCCGCTCGACCTCGGCCCGGGTGAGGTACGGGACGACTCCCTCCCAGATCCAGGTAGTCGGCGCGTCCGCGCGGTGACCGGCGGCGGCCAGGGCGCTGCCGAGCCGGTCCCGGGCGAAGTCGACGGGGACGAACCGGACCGGCTCCGCGGGCCCGGCGGGCCCGGCGGGCCGCGTGATCTCCCCGGGGCCCGTCACCCACGGCTGGCCCAGGCCGACGAGCCGCTCCCGCTTGTCCCGCTGGGACGCCGGATGGTCGACCTCGAACACGACGCTGCCCGCGAGCTCCGGCATCCGCCAGGCTCGATCGTCCAGGCCCGCGCCGAGCAGCACGACCTGCGGGGACGGATGGTCGCGCAGCGCGTCGTCGATCGCGATCACCCGCGGCACGATGATCGTGGCGCAGGCCCGCACCGACTCGTAGTCGATGCGGTCGGGCAGGCTGGCGGGCGGTTTGCCGGCACGCACCTGCTCGACCGTTCGCCGCTCCTCGCCGCGCAGCAGGTGTGCCGCGAGCGGGTCGGCGAAGCGGCCGGTGGCGGTCAGCCCGTCCGCGACCGCTCTGCCCTGGCAGACGAGCACCGCCGTGCGACTGCCCCCGGCCGCCTTCATCCCGCACCACCATTCGACTCGTCCCGCCGCAGGCCCGCCTGGCCGCCCGACCGCCAGGCCACCCGACCGCCAGGCCACCCGACCGCCAGGCCACCCGACCGACCGCCCGCCGCCGTGCCGGCCCTCCGTCGCGCCGCCCGCACGGCAACCGGGCAGACCTCCATCACGCGCCAGACCCGCGCCCCCGTCAACTCGGCGAACCCCGGCGGCAGGGCGCGGCATCCGCAGGCTAGCCGATCGTGATCGGGAGCGACTCCCAGCCGCGGACGGTCGAGGTCTGGGCGAGCTTCGCGGTCTCCCAGTCGACGTCCCAGGACGGGAAGCGGCGCAGGATCTCCTCCATCGCCACCCGGCCCTCGAGCCGGGCGAGCGCCGCGCCCAGGCAGTAGTGCGCGCCGAGCCCGAAGGTGAGCTGGTTACCCATCCGGCGGTGCAGGTCGAGGCGGTCCGCGTCGGGGTACCGGGACTCGTCCCGGTTCGCGGAGCCGACGATGAACAGGATGGCGCTGCCGGCGGGAACCGTCCGGCCGTGGAACTCGACGTCCCGCGTGACGTACCGGCCGATGAAGGGGCCCGGCGGCTCGAGGCGCAGGATCTCCTCGATCGCGGCCGGGACCAGCGACGGATCGGCGACGATCTCCGCGCGCTGCTCGGGGTTCCTGGCGAGCGTGGCGCCGATCCAGCCGACCAGGCGACCGGTCGTCTCGTTGCCCGCGCCGGCGACGACGGTGGTGTAGGTGATCACCTCGTCCCGGGTGAGGGTCCGCACCGTGCCGTTCTCGTCCTCGAACTCGGTGTACAGCAGGTCGGTCATCAGGTCGGTCGACGGGTTGTCACGCCGCCAGTCGATGTACTCGGCGAACGCCTCGTTGCTGAGGATCGCGCCGCCCTTGAAGTCCATCTGGCCGCCGGCCTCCGTGCGCAGGCTCTCGTCGGCGGTGTCGCGCAGCGCTTCCTGATCGGTCTCGGGGATGCCGAGCAGCATGCCGATGACGCGCATCGGCAGCTCGGTGCCCACCGCGGCCATCAGGTCGAAGCTGCCGGCGCCGACCAGCGGGTCGAGCGTGCGCTCGCAGTAGGCCCGGACCTTCGCCTCTAGCTCGCTGATCCGGCGCGGGGTGAAGACCCGGGCGAGCAGCTTGCGGTGGATGTCGTGGGCGGGCGGGTCCTCGAAGATGAGCGTGCCAGGCGGGATCTCGATGCCCGACTTGATCAGTTCCAGGATGCCGCCGCGCGCCGACGAGAACGTCTGCCAGTCGGGCAGCCCGCGCTCGCAGTCGACGTACCGGCTGACCGCGTAGAAGTCGTATTCCGCGTTGTAGTAGAGCGGTGCCTCCTCCCGCAGCCGGCGGTAGACCGGGTACGGGTCGGAGACCAGTGACGGGTCATAGGGATCCCAGTGGACCGCGCTGTCGGTGCTCAAGGTTCGTCCTCTCTGCGACGGGATCTGCCGCGTGCGCCGTCTCGCCCTCTCACCGCGGCTGGGCGGCCGGGCGGGGCCGGATCCGCATCGCCGCGCCACGAAACGAGCATAGCGAGATCGATGCATGAAGTCTCGCACCAATTCGGATCCCGGCGGTGCGGGAAGAGGAACAGCGGCCCGGGGGGACTTGCCTGGCAGGTCGAAGGACTCAGATCGCGGGCCGGCCCGCTCCGGCCGCGATCGTCGCGCCCGTGATGAACCGGGCACGGTCGGAGGCAAGGAAAACGACCGTCTCGGCGATCTCGCGAGGTGTGGCGAGCCGGCCGAGCAGGGTGTTGCGCGCGAGCCGGTCGAGGCCGTCCGCGCTGGTGGCCGCGACCAGTGCGTCGGTGCCGGTCGGTCCGGGCACGACGGTGTTCACGCGGACGCCCGCCGGGCCGAACTCGGTCGCCCAGGCACGGCTCAGCGACTCCAGTGCGGCCTTGGTCGCCCCGTAGGCGGAGAAGCCGGGCATGCCGACCCGCGCCGCCAGAGTGCTGATGTTGACGATGCTGCCCGTGCCATTCTCGACCATCGTGGGCACCAGCGCGGCGGTGAGAAGGTAGGGCGCGCGGACGTTGATGGCGAGCGCCGCGTCCAACGACTCGACGTCCTGCGACACCGTCGGCGCGCCGGGAATCGCGGCCGCGTTGTTGACCAGGATCTCGACGGGGCCCGCGAGCGACGCGAGGCGGTGCGGCCCGGCCGGGTCGGCCAGGTCTGCCGCGACGAACCGGGCCGACCCACCCGCCGCCGCGATCTCCGCGACGAGGTCGGCTCCACGGGCGGCGTCACGGCCAGTGACGACGACCCGAGCCCCGGCCGCGGCCATCAGCCTGGCTGTCTCCCGCCCGATGCCTCCGGTGGAGCCCGTGATCAGGGCGGTCTTTCCGGCAAGTTCCATGACGACTTCCTATCGGAAGCGGTCAGGCCGGCGCGTCCTGCGTCATCCACGGCCCGTCCACCACAGCCAGCCGGAGTCGTCACCACTCCGCCCTCGGCCGCCGTCCACCCGCGCGCCGGGCTGCCCTCACCCGCTGCCCGCGGAACTCGCCTCGCCCGGCCCGCCGTCAGGCTCGCCGCCAGGACCGTCGCCGGCTCGGACCGCCGCGCCCAGCGTCGCGATCACCCAGTTCACGGCGCGGGTGGCACGTTCGGGATCCAGCTTCCAGGTCACCGTCAGCCGCTCGTAGGACGGGACGTTCCAGAAGACGTCCAGCATCGCGGCGGCCAGCTCGGCCTCCTCGTCCGGCCAGTCCACGGCGGCGTCGGAGACGGCGGCGATGAGCGCGCGGCGCCGGCGTTCGTCGATGTCGGCGAAGGTCGGATCCTCCGGCGGCGGCTGGGCCACCGGGAAGGAGGACAGGTAGGCGAACATCCGCCCGACGACGTCGCCGAACTCCTCCAGCCGGAGCCCTTCGAGGTCGACCCCGGCCTCCTGCTCCAGGCGACGCATCACCGCGTCGCGCAGGCGCCGTTCGTTGGAGAAGTAGCGGTACACGGTGCTCTCGTTCACCTGGGCGCGGCGCGCCACCGCCCGGATGGTGAGGGCTCCCCAGTCCCAGGTCGGAAAACCGTGGACCATCTCGGTCGCCGCGGCCAGGATGCGATCCCGCGTCACCGCGGCCTGCTGGCGGCGCAGCGGGCTCTCGTAGTGACGGCGACCGCCCGCGCCCCGGGCCCCCTCCGCCCGCTGCTCTGCCGACTGCTCCGCCGGCTGCTCCGACGGCTGCTCTGCCGACTGCTCCGACGGCTGCTCTGCCGGCTGTTCCGACGGCCGTTCTGCCTCAGGCCCATCCACGGTCAACGACCACCAGATCCTTCCGCGGCGTCGCGTCACCGGCCGATGCCGGTCGAACCCGTACGCGGCTTCCTGCCATCGGAGGAGATGATGCCGGATCGGCCGCGGTGCGCGCGCATCCCTGCAGGTGAGATCACGGCTGGCCGGCTGCCTCCGCGTCGAGGTCGCGGAACGCCGTCGCGTAGCGCCCCACCAGTGCCAGGGAGACGTCGTGGCGCTGCCAGCCGTCGGTGCCCAGCGTCGACAGCCAGATCGCGAGGCCGTAGGCGGCGCTGGCCCGGTAGCCGCGCCAGGCCGACTCCCAGGACGGACGGGCGTCCGCCGGCAGGTCGAGCGCGTCGAGGTAATGCCGCAGCAGGTCGGTCTCGTGGTCCCGCCGGTCCGGCGTCGTCAGCGCGCCCATCAGGAAGTAGCCGACGTCCTGGGACCAGCCACCGCGCCGGACGACCTGCCAGTCGAGGAAGCCCACGTCGTCACCGGGCAGGACGTAGGTGTTGCCGATGTGGGCGTCGGCGTGCAGCAGGGTCGGCGTCTCCTGCCCGACCGCGGCCACGTAGCGCGCCCACAGGTCGACGATGCCGTCGGCGCCGTACCGCGCAACCTCGGCGGGGAGCTGGCCGTCGGCCCGGTCGAGGCCGGTCGGGATGCGTGATCGCAGGCCGCCGGCGAAACCGTCCGTCGGCTCCCAGGTCCGCACCCAGGCGAGAGCGGGCTGGGTCGCCGCGTCGAAGTCCCAGTAGTGGCTGTGCAGCCGGGCCAGCCCGCGCAGCCCGGCCGCGGCCTGGTCGACCGTCAGGGGACGGGTCGCGTCCCGCGGGTCGGCGCCCCGCAGCGTGACGTCCTCCATCACGAGGAGCCAGTCGAGGCCGGGGCGGTCGACCAACGCCCGGTAGACGAGCGGGTGGTCGACGGGTAAGGGAACCTCGGAGGCGAACAGGTCCACCTCGTTGAAGAGATTCCCGTTACGGCTGTGCACCAGCCGGTGCTCGCCCTCGGCCTTCAGGAACACCCGGCGAGGGCCCGACCCGGCGGCGAAGTCCAGCTCGAACCGCGCCCGCCGGTTGGTGCCGTCGTCACGCAGAACGAGGTGGACGTCGCCGACCCGCGCGCCGGGGTGATGACGCGCGAGCGCGGCCGTCATCCACTGCGGGGTCACCTCGTCCCAGTCGGCGGGAACTGTCAACGGTTGTGACATGGCCTGGCCCTTCTCATCCGTGGCGGCTGCGTTCCCAGCCGCTGCGTTCCCGGCGGCTGCGCACGATCGCGGGCCCACCGCGCCAGGATGCCACCCCAGGGCCCGCCGCCGACCGGCCGTCGCCGTGCCCGAGCCTCGTCCAGGACGCAGCATCGCGCGATTCATGCAACATCTCATGGTCTAATTCGAGCACGGATTCCGGCCCGGGAACAGAAATGCGACACCGGGAGTCAGCGAGAGGTCGCACTGCCGGTACCGCGGCACCGCGTCGCGGCGGTTCCGCGGCGCCGGGGTTCCGCGTCGCGGCGGTTCCGCGGTGCCGGGGTTACATCGCGGCGGTTCCGCGGTGCCGCGTCGCGGGTGGCCGTGACCGCCGGAGCCCTGGAGGACGCACGGGCGCCGAATTGCTGGCAGTGTGGCGCCATGAGCACTCGGGCGGTCGGACCTGACGAGCTGCCGCCAGCGTTGCACGTCCCCGAGCGAGTCGTGCCGGTGCCGGCGAGCGTGAGCCCCGAGGCGCAGGCGATGCTGGGGCTGGGGGTACTTACCCCCGCGACGCGGTGGCCCGCGCTCGACGACGTCGACGGCTGGCGCCGGGTGATCACCGAACGCGACCAGGCCGCGCTCGCCGCGGCCGGGGCCTCCCCGCTCCCGGCAGGTACCGAGGTCCGCGACATCGACCTCGGCGACTTCCCCGTCTACGAGATCGCCCCGGTCGGGGCGGCGGGCGACGACCGGCGGGTCTATCTCGACTTCCACGGTGGTGGCTTCGTGCAGGGCGGTGGCGCGGTCTGCCGGGCACGGACGTACAACACATCGCAGTGGATCGGTGCCCGGGTGTGGTCCGTCGACTACCGCATGCCGCCCGATCACCCATACCCAGCCGCGGTCACCGACTGCGTCACCGCCTACCGGGCGCTGCTTGATCAGTACCGGCCGCAGGACGTGGTCCTCGGCGGATCCTCCGCCGGTGCCTCACTCGTCGCGAGCACGATTCTGCGCGCCCGCGACGAGGGCCTGCCGCTACCGGCCGCAGCGGTGATGAACACGCCGGTCGTCGACCTCGGCACCTGGGGCGACACCTTCCACACCAACCACGGGATCGACTCCATCCTGGACCGGGACCTCGTGCAGGCCCTCCTGCTCTACGCCGGCGGCCACGACCTGCGCGATCCCTACCTCTCGCCGCTTCACGGCGATCTGGCCAAGGGCTTCCCACCGACCATCCTGCTCAGCGGGACCCGCGATCTCCTGCTGTCGGACACGGTGCGCTTCCATCGGGCGCTGCTGCGGGCCGGCCTCGAGGCCGAGCTGCATGTCTTCGAGGCCGCGGGGCACGGGGGCTTCCTCGGAACCGCCCCGGAGGACCGGGAGCGACTCGCCCAGATGCGGCAGTTCGCGGAATCCGCCTGGGCCCGCGGCCAACAGGACCGGCGACCGCGACCGCCACAGCCGTAGAACCACCCGCCGCCTAGTTGGACCCCCACCACTGGCCGCGGCTGACCAGATGGGCTTTCAGTATCTCCGGGTAGTCGGTGATCAGCCCCTGGACGCCCAGATCCAGCAGCCTTTCCATCTCGTCGGTGTCGTTGATCGTCCAGGCATGCACCGGTACGCCGAGCCGTGTCGCGCAGCGCACGAAGCGCGCGTCGCATACGGGCACACCACGGAAGGCCGTCGGGACCTGCACGACATCGGCCCTCCCGCGCAGCCGCCCACGTTGGGCGGCCGCAGGCAACAGGCTCTGCAGGCGCAGGGACCCGACAGTCCTGGTCCCACCGCCGACGCAGAGGTTCTCGCCGAGCAGACTGCGCACCTGGCGGATCGTGGCGTCCCGGAAGGAGGTGACACACACCCTGCTCACGGCGTTCGCCCGCCGGATGACGTCAACGGTGGGAGCCACGGCGCCCGGCTCCTTGATGTCGATGTTCAGGCGGATGTCGGGCCACCGGTCGAGCAGCTGGTCCAGCCGCGGGATCTCCTGGTCCGCCTCCGTGCCCGGCTCGTGGGCGTTCCCGGGCGAGCGGAGCCTGATCCCGGCCGCCTCCCGGCAGGTCAGCGAACTGATCGGCCCGGTCGAGTCCGTCACCCTGTCGAGGGTCTCGTCGTGCAGGAGCAGCACCACCCCGTCGCTCGTTGCCCGGACGTCGGTCTCGAGGTACCGGTAGCCGAGCCCGACCGCGTTCTCGAAGGCGGGCCAGGAGTTCTCCGGCCAGCTCCCCCTGCCCCCGCGGTGCGCGAACGGGATGGGGCCCGGATGATCCAGAAACTCCAGATGCCGCACTGAATCTCCCTTCCTGCCGGCCGGGTGGCCTGGGCTGTCAGGCCGAGGCGGGCGGCCCGAGGTAGGCAAGCAGATCGTCCACCAGGTCGGACGGATCCGCGCGGCCCTTGCCGGCAGCGGCGAGGTGACCGGCGAGCGCGAGGTCGACAGCACCGTGGGCGAGCGCGAGCAGTAGCGCGGTCAGCCGTTCGGGATCCCCTGCCGGCAGCTGACCGGCCTGTTGGGCCTGGGCGACCGCCGACACGAACGCCGATCGGGTCGCGGCCGCCGCCTCGCCCAGCTCCGCGGAGCCTCTGGTCCACGCCCCGTAGACGAGCTTGAACCGGGCCGGATGCGCCAGCGCCCAGGCGACGTAGGCATGCATGATCGATCGGACCACGCCGCCCGGCGGCTGCGGCCCGGCCAGCCGATCGTGGACGGCCCGGCCCTGGCCGGCGAGCTCCCGGGCCGCCACGGCGGCCAGCAGCGCCTCCTTGTCGGCGAAGTGCTTGTAGGGCGCGTTGTGCGAGACCCCGGCCCGGCGCCCGACCTCGCGCAGGGTCACCGCGCCTGGGCCGCCCTCGTCGAGGAGCGCGACAGCGGCGGCGACCAGCGCCTCCCCCGTTTCACCCGCAGCCATGCTCACCCGCAGCCATACCGCAAGCATAGGACGCATCCAGGTTGACGCCGTCAACCACAATCATCTAAGGTTGACAGCGTCAACCTTAGATGCCGGAACTACCGCACCCGAGGTTCTTCCCACTACTTCCCCGAAAGGCGCTGCCTGCCGTGCCGGCGAAATGGATGTTCCGATCACCAACGCTTCTCGCCACCCTGCTGGGAACCCTTGTCATTGCCACTCTGTCCGGCTGCGCCGGCACTTCCGGCCCAGCCGAGGAGGAATCCAGCCCACACACGACGTCAGCTCGGGCGACCGGGGCCCCGGAAGGTCAGCCCGGCGTCGTTCCGCAGCGGACGCTGGATTTCTTTCGCGCGATGGAACGGCGCGAGACGGCGACCATGGAGGCGATGCTGGCGCCCGACGCCACCTGGCGGGTCGCGATGAGCTTCTCGGGTGATCGGGCGGACCAGTCGTACTTCGGCGACCGGGCGGCGGCCCTGGCCAACCTCCGGCAGATCTCCACCATGGTGAGCACGGTCCGATTCGTCGACACCCGGGTGAGCGTCACCGGCGACGGGGCGACATCGTTCATGCAGGCCAACGGCGACTTCGTCACGGCCGCCGGAAAACCGTACCGGAACACGTATGTCTTCCGCCTCGACTGGCGAAACGGCCTGATCACCCAGGTGGAGGAATACACGAACCCGATCACGATCTGCGCGAGCTTCGGCCTGCCACTGTGCGTTCCCGATGATTCCGGCGCCCAGCAGTCACCGGCCGCCGGCTGAACCCGGCGGTTCGAGGCGGCGGTTCGAGAGTTGAGGATTGGTCGTTCCGACAACCGCAATCCTCGGCTCTTGCTCGGCAGCAGCGACCGAGAACTCGGCCTGGCAAGGGTCAGAAGCAGCCGCAGTGGCGTGCGCCATGACCGCAACAGGCGTTCGGCTTCGCTCCAGCAGGTCACGTCGGCCGACCGCAGCGCGCGTCCGCGCCGCCACAGAGGACGTCCACGGCGCCCTCACCGACCTGCTCGACTGTGCTCGCGCCGTCGAACCTCCGAGGCCGCAACGTTCCCTGCTCCGGCGCTGATCCGGGCCGTGGCCGCGGCGACCAGGGCGTCAAGCCGTCTCGCATGGGCCCCCCGCCAGAACACGCGCCCGCACCCGGCGCAGCGCGTGAACCGCGTCGCGGTCCGCCGGGTGCCCGGCGCCAGCTCGTCCAGCACCTGCTCCCTGGTCGCCGGCCGCAGCCACGCGCCGCAGGACAGGCAGCGGGTGAAGGGTGCCAACGGCGGCGCGAACCGTGTCAGGACGTCACGCACCTGCTCGTCGGGCAGCTGGCCGCGCACGTAGGCGCCCCGTGGGAGAGCCCGCCGCAGCAGGAGGCCACGGTCGCGTGTCAGCAGTACCCGGTGCTCGCGCCGGGCCCACGCGACCAGGTCGTCATCCGCCGCGTCGTTGCGGTAGGCCACGTCCAGTCCGAGCAGGCGCAGCCGGCGCGCCAGCGCACCGAGGTGGACGTCGAGGAGGAACCGCGGGTCGACCAGAAGCTGCGGACGTGACAGCGGCATGACCCGCACGACCTCGTCGGGAGCAGGACGGTAGGACGGGACGAGAGCCGTCCCGTCGCACCGCCGCAAGGCGCCGACCTCGGTCAGCGGCACGCCGACGGACTGTACGACGTGCCCGAGCGACGCATGCGGATCGGCGGGCAGGCCGCGGATCACGCCGTGCACGCAGGCCCGGCGCCCGGACGCGTACAGCAGCGGACGCAGCTCCTCGGCGACTTCCAGCACGACCACGACGCAAGGCATACCCGGTGGGCGTCGCGGCCGTTCACTCCTCGGGCGGGCCCGCCCGGCGGGCCTCCAGGCGGGCCACCAGGCGGGTCATCGCGGCGGTGGCCTCCTCGTGGGCGGTGTCGTGGCCGGCCGCCCGGTCGGCGACGACCGCGAACGCGAGGCCCTGGACGGCGGCGGTGACCAGCGCGGGCGGGAAGTCGTCCAGGTCGAGTCCGTACTCGCCGAGGATCGACGTCATGGCCTCCATCTGCATCCGCCGCAGTTCGCGCGCCACCCGGCCGACCTCCGTCCGCAGCGCCGGCCGATGGTTCGCGGCCGCGACGAACTCCACGGTCAGCCCGGTTCCGCGTGGGTCGGAGACCAGCTCCCACCAGGCACCCAGCGGCTGTGGGGAGGTCAGTGCCGCTTCCGTCCGCGCCAGGGTCTCCTCCGCGCGCCGCCGCAGGACCGCGACGAACAGATCGTCGATCGTCGCGAAGTAGTAGTGCAGGAGCGGCGCGGTGATCTCGGCGCGGGCGGCGACGCTGCGGGAGCTGACCGCCGCGTAACCCTCCGCCAGCATGATCTCCTCGGTCACGTCGAGGAGCCGGGTGACCTTCTCCGCGGTCGCCGCCCGGCGTCGGCGGGGCTCGGCCATGCACCCCACCTCCAGGACAGGTCGTCCGGCTCCGGGCGCCGGCGGACGTCCCATCATGACGGATCCGCCCGTTCGGGAGCCGGTTCCGTGGCCGCGGCGTGACCTGGGCGACAGCGGCTATGGCCGGCGACCGGCTCGCGAATCGGACCGGCCCGTCGGGCCGAGCGGGTCCGTCGAACCCGTGCACGCGACCTTCGCGGCCCGGCGATTTGGTTGACATGGGCCACCGGCAAAGTTAGAACGACTGTTAAAAATCCAGACACAGCACGACACGGCGGGACTCAGGGAGAAGTGATGGGAAAGCTTGACGGCAAGGTCGCCTTCATCACCGGTGCAGCCCGCGGCCAGGGCCGTAGCCACGCGCTGCGGTTGGCGCAGGAGGGCGCCGACATCATCGCCGTGGACCTCTGCGGCCCGGTGCGCTCGGTCGCCTACCCGATGCCCACGCTGGACGACCTGCAGCAGACCGCGAAGGACGTCGAGGCCCTCGGCCGGCGGGTCGTCGCGCGCCAGGCCGACGTCCGGGACTTCGCCGGGCTGGAGGCGGCGTTCAAGGAGGGCGTGGCCGAGCTCGGCCCGGTCCAGCTCGTCGTCGCCAACGCCGGGATCGGCGCCGGCGGTGTCGCCACCGACGATGAGCAGTGGGAGGACGTCGTCGCGGTCAACCTGACCGGGGTGTGGAACACCGGCCGGGTCGCGATCCCGCAGATGCTGGAGCTGAACCAGGGCGGGTCGATCGTCCTGACCAGCTCCACCGGCGGCCTGGTCGGCGTCGGCATCCCCACCGCCGGGTTCCTCGGCTACACCGCCGCCAAGCACGGCGTCATCGGCCTGATGCGGTCGTGGGCGAACTTCCTCGCGCCGTTCAACATCCGGGTGAACAGCGTCGCCCCGACCGCTGTGCGCACGCCGATGGCCGGTGACGGGAACCTGCAGAAGATCCTCGAGCACGCCCCGCAGCTGGCCAACGCGCTCACCAACGCGATGCCGGTCGACCTGGTCGAGCCGATCGACGTCTCCAACGCCGTCGCCTGGCTGGTGTCGGAGGACGCGCGGTACATCACCGGCACGGTCGTCCCCGTCGACGCGGGCCTGCTCAACAAGCGGTAGCACCTCCGGAGCGGTAGCACCTCCCCGCCGCCGAGGCGGTGAGCACCCAGGCTCAGGACGTACTCGGGTGGCAGCCTGCGGGCCATGGCCGGTTCGCGGCTGCCACTCAGCCTGACGTCATGTCACGGGCGGACCACGACCTTCAGGGCGTGGCGGGAGTCCATGGCCTGGTAGGCGTCGGCGACGTGGTCGAGGTCAACGGTTCGGTCGAACACCCGGCCGGGGTCGATCCGGCCTTCGAGCACGTCGGGCAGAGCCCGCTCGATGTAGGCGCGGACGGGGGCCGGCCCGCCGTTGAGGGTGGCGTTCTTGCGGAACAGGGAGCCGAACCCGACCGGTGCCTGCTCGTACTGCGGCACCCCGACCCGGGAGATGGTGCCGCCGGGGCGCAGCACGCCGTACGCCTGCTCGTAGGCGGGCAGGTGCCCGACGGCTTCGAGCACGACGTGGCTGCCCGCGCCGCCGGTGAGCGCGAGGACCGCGGCGACGCCCTCCTCGCCGCGGGCGGCGACGACGTCGGTGGCACCGAACTCACGCCCGAGGTCGGTGCGGTCGGTGTGCCGACCCATGAGGATGATCCGCTCGGCGCCCATCCGCTTCGAGGCCAGCACCGCGGACAGCCCCACCGCGCCGTCACCGATCACGGTGACGGTCCGCCCGGGCGCGACCCGGGCCATGTGCGCGGCGTGCCAGCCGGTGAGGTAGACGTCCGAAAGGGTCAGCAGCGAGGGCCACAACGCCTCGTCGACGTCGGCGGGGAGCTTCACCAGGGTGCCGGCGGCCTGCGGGACCCGCACCGCCTCGGCCTGCGCGCCGCCGACCCCGCCGACGCCGTACCAGCCGCCGTGCACGCAGGAGGTGTGGAAGCCCTCGCGGCAGAACTCACAGGTGTTGTCGGAGAACGCGAACGGGGACACGACGAAGTCACCGGGCGCCAGGCCCGTCACCGCCGCGCCGACCTCCTCCACCACGCCGATGAACTCGTGCCCCATCGGAACACCGTCGCCGGTGGCGAGCATGGAGCGGTACGGATGCAGGTCCGACCCGCACACGCACGCCAGCACCACCCGCACGACGGCGTCCGTCGGCTCGTGCAGCTTCGCGTCCGGGACGTCCTCGACGCGGACGTCACCGGGGCCGTACATGAATGTTGCTCGCATGGAACGGTCACCTTCCGTGTACCGAGACAGCGCGGGACGGCAGCTGGACCAGCACGTGGTCAGCGCTCGATCATCCGCATCTGCTCCTCGTTGTGATGATCACCGGCGGGTACGGTGAGGCCGTCGAGCCAGGGCTCCGACGACGTCCTCGATCGGCGTCTGCGGGTCGACCCGGTGCTGGTAGTACAGGTCGATGTAGTCGGTTTCCAGCCGTCGCAGCGACCCTTCGACCGCGGTGCGGATGCTCGCCGGGCTGCTGTCCAGGCCGGCGCGGCCGGTGTGCGAGACGAAGCCGAACTTCGTGGCCAGCACGACACTGTCGCGACGGCCCTTCAGCGCCCGCCCGACCAGTTCCTCGTTCGTGAACGGGCCATAGACCTCGGCCGTGTCGAGGAAGGTCACGCCCAGGTCGAGCGCCCGGTGGATGGTCCGGATCGACTCGTCGTCGTCGCTGCCCGCGCCGGTGTACCCGAACGACATGCCCATCGCGCCCAGACCGATCCGGGAGACGTCGAGATCTCCCAGTCTGACGTGCCGCATGGTCGTCTCTCCCTTGCCTGCGTCGTGCCCTGCCTGCGTCGTGCCCTTCCTGCTTCGCGCCCTGCCTGCGTTGTGCCCTGTCCGCGTTGTGACTCGCGGGCGGCAGGGGCCCGGTCGGGCAGTCCCCACTCTGGAGCCGGCCGGGACGTCCGGGGAGTGCCTGGCCTTCCAGGTAACGGCAGTACCTCCCTGCTCGCCGTTCCCCGGCGGCGGCCGTGCCTACCGTGGACGCATGGACAACCAGGCGGGTGACCGGGCAGACGACCGCGCGGGCAACCGGGCGGACAACCGAGCCCAGGTCCGCGAGTTCCTCATCTCGCGGCGGGAGCGGATCACCCCCGAGCAGGCCGGGCTGCCCGCCTACGGGGGCGCCAACCGCCGCGTCAAGGGACTGCGCCGCGAAGAGGTCGCCCTGCTCGCCGGGGTGAGCGTCGACTACTACGTCCGGATGGAACGCGGGAACCTCACCGGTACGTCGGACGCCGTCCTCGGCTGCCTCGCCACCGCGCTGCAGCTCGACGACGCCGAGCGCGAGCACCTGTTCGACCTCGCCCGCGCCGCGCAGCCCGCTCCCACCCGGCAACGCCGAGCGGTGACACCGGATGTCACCGACGGGATCCAGCGGGTCCTCGACGCCATCACCGAAGCCCCGGCCTGGGTCCGCAACGCCCGCCACGACCTGCTGGCCACCAACCGGCTGGCCCGCGCGCTGTACGCCCCGGTGCTCGCCGACCCGCGGCGGCCGGCCAACACCGCCCGCTTCATCTACCTCGACCCCGCGTCGCGTGCGTTCTTCGCCGACTGGGAACGCGCCGCCGACGACACCGCGGGCATGCTGCGCTCCGAAGCCGGCCGCAACCCCCACGACCGGCAGCTGATCGAACTGATCGGCGAGCTGTCCACGCGCAGCGCGCAGTTCCGCACCCGCTGGGCCGCGCACAACGTCCGCTTCCACCGCACCGGCCGCAAACGGCTCCACCACCCCGTGATCGGCGCCCTCGACCTCACGTTCGAGGCCATGGAGTTCCCGTCCCACCCAGGCCTCACGCTGGTCGTCTACACCGCACCGACCGGCACCCCCGCCGCCGACGGCCTGCGGCTCCTCGCCAGCTGGGCCGCCACCACGGAGGCCGAGGCAGTGGACGGCGAAACCGCCGAGGCCGAAGCGGCCGACGGCGACAGCACGGCCGGGCGCCCCTGGAAGACCGTCTGATCGTTCGGTCGGGGCTCGCCGGTCAGCCGGCGGAAGCGTACGGATTGCGCAGGGTCATCGGCGTGTGGGCGACGTCCAGCGCCGGCTGCGGGAAGCGGGCGCCAGCCGTGTAGTAGCGGGCCCGGGTGCGGCCGACCGGCTGCAGGACCTGGGCGGTGGTGAGGTCACGCAGGTCGCGTTGCGCCTGCTGCAGGCTCAGGCCTTCGGCGTGCTCGTAGCGCGCGCGGCGGACCCGTCCGGTCATGGCCACGTCGTGCAGGGCGGTCACGACCCTCTCGCCCAGCCCGGTGCTCACGGCGAACGCGGCGAGTGCCTCCCCCACCCGCCCGGAGCGGTCGAGTCGCCCCGCAACGGTCTGGGCCTGCTGGTGGTAAGCGGTCAGGCTGAACCGGATCCAGCTGGAGACATCCTGGTCGGGAAGGTAGGTCGGGCCCCGGTCGGCGAGCTCGCGGTAGTACTCCCAGGTGTTGCCGGGGCGGCCGAGCCACGCCTCGATGGAGGAGAACTCCGGGGCGAGGACACCTTCACGGGCGATCATGAGCGTCTGCAGCGAGCGGGACATCCGGCCGTTCCCGTCGGCCCACGGGTGGATGGATACCAGGTGCAGGTGGGCCATGGCCGCCCGCACCAGCGGGTGGGTGCCGTCGTCGGCGTTGAGCCAGTCGACGAGTTCCCGCATCAGGGTGGGGACGGCGTCGGCGCCCGGGGCGGTGTAGGCCGCGATGCTGGGATCGCGGGCGTCGGTGACGTAGACGGGGGCCCGGCGCCACTGCCCCGCCGGCCTGCGCACCGCGTGGCGGTGCCCCTGCAGCATCCAGTGCAGCGCGTTGAGCAGGCCCTTGCTGTAGGTGAAGTCCTCAGCGTCGTGGAGCGTCTGGATGTAGGTCATCATCCGCTGGTACGCGAGGGTCTCCTCGCGGTTTGGGCCGACAGGGAGGCCGAGCGCCCGGAAGGTGTCGCCACCGGGGAGGGCTCAGCGGGTTTCGCCAGCCCTCCCGGGCGACCCGCTAGGCGTCCTGCCCGATGGCGCCGAGCTGGCTGAAGAAGCGAACGGTCGGAGGCGGGGTCAGTTCCACTCCGACCGGACGTGACATCGCCCCGGAGCCCAGCGCCTGGCCCAGCGCGGCCTTGGCCGCCTCGACATCACCGTCGATCTCGTAGATCGCGATGAAGGTGTCACCGCCGAGGGCCGCGAGCCGCCGGGCGGCGACGAAGCCGTCCACCTTGAGCATCTCGGGCAGGTGCGTGTTGTCGTACCAGTCGTGGTAGGCCGCGGCCTCCTGCGGCGAGGCGGGACGCGATTCGACGATCAGAACACCGCTTGCCATTCCTGCTCCGTTCGGATCGATGACGATGATCAGACCTGTTTGTGGACGTGCCCGTCCTTCATGACGAACCGGACGTCCTGGGTGCGGGTGATGTCCTGGGCGGGGTCGCCGGGGACGGCGATGATGTCGGCGAGGTAGCCCTCCCGCAGCCGGCCGAGCTCGTGGTCCAGCCCGATCAGCTCCGCACTGGTCACGGTGGCGGCCCGCAGCGCCTGTACCGGGGTCATACCCCGCGACACCAGCGCGACCAGCTCCTTGGCGTTGTCGCCGTGCGGAACCGCCGGGGCGTCGGTGCCGCAGGCGATCCTGACGCCGGCGGCGACGGCTCTGGGCAGCATCGCCTTGGCGCGGGGGAACACCTCGGCCGCCTTCTTCCGCAGCTCGGGTGCTGCCCGCGCGATATCCATGCCGTCGGTCAGGTACGTCGTCGACACCAGGAAGGTGCCGTGATCGACCATCATCCGCAGCGTCTCGTCGCTGGCGAGGAAGCCGTGCTCGATGCAGTCGATGCCGGCCCGGACGCAGGCCTGAACCGCCCGGTCGCCGACGGCGTGCGCGGCGACGCGGATGTCGGCCCGGTGCGCCTCGTCGGCGATCGCCGCCAGCTCCTCGTCGGAGTACTGCTGGGCTCCCGGGCCGGTGCTGTGCGACATCACGCCGCCGGACGCCGACACCTTGATCACCTTGGCGCCGTGGCGGATCTGGTAGCGGACGCAGGCCCGCACGTCGGCCACCCCGTTCGCGATCCCCTCCGCGACGCTCAACGGCATGATCCCGGGCGCCAGGCGCTGGAAGACGGTCGGGTCGAGATGCCCGCCGTACGGCGTGACCGCGTGACCGGCCGGAATGATCCGTGGCCCTTCCACCCAGCCCTGCTCGATCGAGCGCGCCAACGCGACGTCGAGCAGGTAGCCCCCGGTCTTGACCATCAGCCCGAGGTTGCGGACCGTGGTGAAGCCGGCGTGCAGCGTCGTGCGGGCGTTCACGGTCGCCCGCAGCGTGCGGTACGCGGGGTCGTCCTGGACGCCGTGCATCGGCAGCGGCAGGCCCGTCGGGGTCTCCGGCCCGCCGATGAGCAGGTTGAGCTCCATGTCCATCAGCCCGGGCAGCAGGGTGACATCGCCCAGGTCGATCTCGACCGCGTCAGCGCCCGCGTGCGCATCCACGTCCATGCCCACGGGGAGATCGGTCGGGTTGACCGCGCTGATCCGGTCACCCACGACGACGATCACCGCCGGCGACCGGACCTCCCCGGCGTCGACGTCCAGCCAGCGCCGCGCGCGCAGGATGATGGTCGGGGCCGTCGCCGTCGCCATCAGGGCACTGGCTCGACGAAGCAGTCGAAGGACGCCGATCCGGTGTCGGGGACCCGGGGCTGGCGCCACACCTCGACCGGGAACGACACCTCGATCGTGGAGTACAGCAGGTGCAGGAGGTTCACCGCGTCCTCGGGTAACGCGTCGAACGGGAGCTTCTCCAGGTACACCATGGCGCCTTCGACCCGAGGTTTCGCGGCGTCGTACAGCGCCTGCATCTCGTCCATGGTGGAGGCCAGCCGGGTGTGGTACCGCTCGTGTTCGGTCGGCAGGCACCATTTCGCGGCGAAGGGTTCGAGGTCGGCGAACTCCGCCGGCAGCAGCGCGGTCATCGGCGGCGTGGTCATCGGCGGGCCCCCTCGAAGTCCGCGACCCAGTCACGGACGACCTTGTGCAGGTGTCGGCAGAGGATTTCCTGGTCGTTGAGCAGGAACTCGCTGACGTAGTCGTTCTCGAGCATCATCTGGGTGGCCTCGAGCGTGTTGGAGTCCTGCAGCGCGAACTCCTTGAACGTCACCGCCGCCATCTCCTGCGCGACCCGTTCCCTGATGTTCGTGGCCGGCGGGAAATACGCGCTGCCCTCGAAGACGTGGGTGTTGTACGCCGTCGGCCAGTACTGGTAGGTGATGTACCAGCCCTGGCTCCAGATCAGGATCACGAAGTTCGGGAACAGCTGGAACGAGTCCAGCCCCCACGGGTCGCACCCGGCCGGGTTGAGCCCGGGTGGCATCTCCCCCAGCTCGGCCTTCTCCCACGGACCGAACAGCCCGCTGCGAGTGATGATCTCCATCGGCTTGAGCAGGTCCGCGTCCATCTCCCAGAAACGGACGCCGGAGGTGCTCACCAGCCGGTGCGGCCCGTCGAGCTGGTAGTGCGGTGCCTCGAAGCCGGCCTGCGCGGCGGCCGCCGAGTACTTCTCCGGCGACTGCTTCGCGTGCAGGATCGGCGCGTGGTAGAACTCGGCGAACGCGTCCATGTACAGCTTCCAGTTCGACTGGATCGTCGTGCTGTATCCGAAGCGGGCCGTGAGCTTCTCGAAGGGATAGCCTTCGAGCGCCGTCACCATCGGGCCGAGGAACTCGCGCAGCGACTGCTCCGGCTCCGGGGCGAAGTTCACGAAGACGAATCCGGCCCAGACGTCGCAGTGCACCGGCGCCAGGCCGTACCGGCTCCTGTCGACGTCGAAGAACTCCCCCTCCTGCTGGATGAACTTCAGCGCGCCGTCGAGGTCGTAACGCCAGCCGTGGTACTTGCAGGTGAACTGCCGGCAGATGCCCTGGCTGTCGAGCTTCGGGTCCTCCGTCCAGACGAGCTTGTTACCACGGTGGCGGCAGACGTTGTGGAACGCGCGGACCTGCCCCGCCCGGTCTCGGACGACGACGATCGACGCGTTGGCGGCACGGATGTCCTTGGTGAAGTAGCTGCCGACACGGGGCAGCTGTTCCACCCGGCCGACATGCAGCCACGCACGCTTGAAGACCGCCTTCTTCTCCCGCTGGTAGTACTCGGGTGAGGTCGAGTCCTCGTAGGACACCGGGGCCGTTCCAAGCTCCGGGTAATGCTGGGTCCAGCTGCCTTCCGGTGGTTTCGGGAAACGCGGCACGGGCCGCCTCCTTCGCAGGATCGGTGTCAGGGAACGGGCTTGGTCGCCGGTTCCAGCCCAACGCTGTTCAGCACCATGGCGAGACACGTGTAGCTTCCGACCACGAAGATCGCCTCAAGGAGCTGTCGTTCGTCGAGAAAGGAGGCCAGTCGCGCCCAGAGAGCGTCGTCGAGGGCGTGGTCGGCAACGAGCTGATCGGTGGCGCGCAGCAGGTCGCGGTCCCGCTCGGCCCACCCGGCGGCCTCGGGGCCCTCGGTGACGGCGGCGGTTCGCTCCCGCGTCAGCCCTGCCGAGCGGGCGAGACCGACGTGTTCCGCCCACAGGTAGCGGCAGCCCGTCCGGGAAGCGACCCGCAGAATCAGCAGTTCCCGGTCGCGCGGGTCGAGCGTCCCGGCGTCGAGCAGGCGGCCGTTGAAGGCGAGCCAGGGCCCACCCACCCGCGAGTGCCGGGCGAGAAGGCCGAGGATGGGTGGCATCGGTGGCGCGTCGGCGTCACCGGAGAGGTAGCGATCGGCGCGGGCGAAACTGCCGCGCAGCGTCTCGCGGTCCTGTTCGGACCATTGCGCGACCGGCAGCGGGCCCAGCCGGGGCGCGGCGGAGCGGGTCGATGACGTCAAAGCACGGACCCGCCGTTGACCCCGAGGACCTGCCCGGTGATGAAACCGGCCTCTTCGGAGGCGAGGAACACGGCCGCCGCGGCGATGTCGTCGGGAGTCCCGAGATGGCCGAGCGGGATGGTCCCGGCCATCACCTCGTTGCTGGGGAGGTTCCCCTCGGCCTGCGACTGGTGCTGCATCGGCGTCTCGATGCCCGACGGCGGGATGCTGTTGACGGTGATTCCGTGCGAGGCGTACGCACGGGCCAGCGACTTGGTCAGGACGATCACACCGCCCTTGGCCGCGGCGTAGTGCGCCATGTTCGGCGACCCGCGCTGGGCGCTCGACGACGCGATCGTGACGATGCGGCCCCAGCGCGCCGTGACCATGTCGGGGATCGCCGCCTGGCAGCTGTGGAACGTGCCGGTGAGGTTCACGTCGAGGACGCGGTTCCACTGGTCGAGCGTGATCTGCTCGAACGGGTCGAACGCGACGAGGCCCGCGCTGGTCACCAGGATCTCCGTCGGCCCCAGCGTCGAACGGATCTCGGCGAAGGCCGCGTCGAGGGCTGGCCGGTCGGTGACATCCGCGGCGAGGCCGATGGCCTGCCCGCCGGCGGCCCGCACCTGCTTGGCCACCCGGTCCGCCGTCTCGCGGTCGAGGTCGAGCACGGCGACGCGGTGGCCTCGTTCGGCCAGCTGGTGGCAGGTGGCCTCGCCGATGCCCGACGCCCCGCCGGTGACCACCGCCACCCGGGACCTGGGCGGCCTGGCGCCTGGCCCTGGCCTGGTACCTGACATACCCGTCTGCCTCCTCACTCGTAGACCACTTCGACGGTCGGGGTGGCGGGCTCGGCCTGGCAGGTGAGCACCCAGCCCTCGGCGACCTCGTCGAGGGTCAGCGCGTCGTTGTTACGCATCTCGGCCCGCCCCCGCACGATCTGCGCCATGCAGGTGGCGCAGCTTCCCGTCTCGCACGACGAGGGGGGCCGCAGGCCCGCGGACCGCGCGGTCTGCAGCAGCGTGGCGCCCCGGCGGTAGGCGGTCGTGATCGTCCTGCCGCCGAGCCTGATGGTCACCTCGACGTCCTCTGACACGTGTTCTCCATATGACTAACATCACGATGGCCGGGTGTGCGAGCAGCCCACCGGTGCCGGCGGCGTAACACTGGAAGCGCAGTTGAGGGCAGCGAAGCGCAGTTGAGGGCAGCTGAGTGCGGCTGCGGCACCGCCGACCAGCAGGAGGACGTTCATGGCGCCGGCACGGCGGAGCACCGTCGAGGACTCGATCACCCGCACGGCGCTTCTCGACGCCACCGAGAGCCTGATGCTGGAAGAGGGCTACGCCGCCGTCACCACCCGCCGGCTGGCCAGCAAGGCCGGTGTCAACAACGGGCTCGTCTACTACTACTTCGGGACGATGGACGGCCTGTACATCGAGCTGTTCCGGCGTGGCGCCGAGCGGAGCCTGGCGCGCCTGCGGCTCATCCTGCAGTCCCCGCAACCACTGTGGGCGCTCTGGGACCTGACCCACGACTTCTCCAGCAACGCGCTCACCATGGAGTTCACCGCGCTGGCCAATCACCGCAAGGCGATCCGGGCCGAGATAGCGGCCTACTCGCGTACCTTCCGCAAGCTGGAGCTCGACGCCCTCACCGAGGTGCTCAAGGACTACGGAGTGGACCGCGAGCGATGGCCGCCGGTGTCGCTGATCCTCGCCATGACCGCGATCTCCCGATTCCTGCAGATCGAGGAGGACTTCGACGTCACCGTCGGCCACGCCGAGATGGTCGCCGTGATCGAACGTGAGATCCGCGCCCTGGAGGGAGAGCGCCGTCAACGGATCGGCTCGTCACCGAAGACCGTCGTCCGCAGCATCTCCCGCGGCGAGCCCGGGTCGTAGGGCGCCGCCCGGTGCACCACCCCGGTGTTGTCCCAGATGACGGTGTCACCGACGGACCACCGGTGGCGGTAGACCCGTTCGGGCGCCGTCGCCCGGTCGAGCAGGTCCTGCAGCAGCCGCCGGCCCTCGGCGAGATCCATGTCGACGACGTGGCCGGCCTGGACGCCGATGACGAGCGACCGCCGGCCGGTGCGGCGCCGCCACACCAGCGGGTGGACGGACGTCGGGCGGGCCCGCCACCGCGCGAGCTGCTCAGGGGTCGGATCGGGGGTGACCCGGCGTTGGGAGGCCTCCATGGCGTGGACGACCCGCAGGGCGGCGAACGCCTCCTTCTCCTCGCCACCGAGCGCGTCGTGGGCGGCGTAGGTGCTGGCGAACTCGGTCTCCCCGCCGGTCGCCGCCACCGCCTTGGCGCTGAGCACCGTGGCCTTCTGCGGTGGCTCTCCGTGCAGCGGGGTGCAGCCGTCCATATGCCACTCGAACGTGGCTTTCAGGTAGTCCGCCGAGGAGTTCTTCGACGCGTCGAGGGTGACCCGGTAGATCCCGGGGACGGGGTGGTGCCCGGGCTCGTAGTCGATCTCGCCGAGGCGCCGGGAGAAGGCGACCTGGGATTCCGGGTCGAGGTCCAGACCGCGGAAGACGAGCACTCCGTACTGCTCGAGTGCCGCCAGGACGGCTCCGGCGACCTTGTCGTCCCGGCCGAGCTGTTCCGCGTCGACCCCGCTGACCTCGGCGCCGACCGTCGCGGCCAGCGGCTCACAGATGATGGTCGGCGTCACGGTGCGGGCTCCAGGTAACGGTCGAAGTAGGCGGTCCCGGAATCGATGACCCGCGGCTGGTGCCAGACCTCGACGGGCAGCGACACCATGATGAGCGAATAGACCAGGTGGAGAAGATTCTCCTGCGTCGCGGAAAGCTCCTGCAGGGGGAACTTGTCGAGATAGGCCATGGCGTCCCGTACCCGCCCGAACGCGGCGTCGTAGAAGGCCTCCATGTCGGCCATCGTGCTGTTGAGCCGCTCGGCGTATCGGGCCGGCTCGGTCGCGAGGCACCAGCGCCGCGCGAAGGGCTCGAGGTCGGAGAACTCCGCCGGGAGTAACGGCCCGGCCGACATGTCACTCACGCCCGGACCGCCTTTTCGTCACGAAGGTAGGACTGCACCCAGTTCTCGGCGACCTTGTGGAGATGACGAACAGTGATCTCCTGGTCGGAGAGCGGGTACCGGTCGATGACCCGGGATTCCAGGCCCATCTGGGTGCCGTCGAGGGTGCCGGCGTCCTGCAGACCGGCTTCCTTCGAGATGACGGCGGTGAGCTCGTGCCGGATCCGTTCGCTGGCGTTCCGCGACTGCGGGAAGTAGTACGACATCTCCCATGAATGGGTGTTGTGGGAGGTCGGCCAGTACTGGTACGTGAGGTACCAGCCCCGCTCGTAGACCAGAATCACGAAGTTCGGGAAGATCTGGAAGTTCGAGATCGACCAGGGGTCGAGACCGCCCGGATTGAGACCCGCCGGCAGGTTCGCCGGGTCGAGCTCGGGAATGTCCGGGCGCTGCCAGGGCCCCATGAGCCCGGCCTCGATGTTGGGCTCGATCGGGTACATCTGGTCGCGCGGCAGCAGATGGCGTGGCACGCCCTTCCAGCCACCGGTGCTCACCAGCCGGTGCGGCCCGTCGGTCTGGTAGTACGGGGCCTTGAAACCGGACTCGAAGCTTCGCAGGCTCGGGACCTGCTGCTGCGAGTGCAGGACGGAGGCGTGGTAGTACTCCTGGAACGCGTCCAGGTAGATCTTCCAGTTGCTGAGGAGATCGGCCTTGTACGCGTACCGCTCGGTGACGAGGTGGAACGGATAGCCTTCGAGCCCGCGCACCATCGGCCCGAGAAACTCGGGCAGCGTCTGGCTGGGCTCGTCCGCCAGGTTGATGAAGATGAATCCTTCCCAGACCTCGCAGTGGACGGACACCAGCGGGAAGTCCGCCTTGTCGAAGTCGAAGAACTCCTCCTCCTGGAGAACGAACTTCAGCTGCCCGTCAAGCCCGTAACGCCAGCCGTGGTATCGGCACATGAACTGGCGACACACACCGCTCGTCTCGTGCTTCGGGGTGTTCTCCCACACCAGTTTGTTACCCCGGTGCCGGCAGACGTTGTGGAAGGCCCGAACCCGGCCGTCCAGGTCGCGCGCGATGATCACGGCCGTCTTCGCGACGTCCAGGTTCTTGGTGAAGAAGCTTCCTTTGCGGGGCAGCTGCTCGACTCGGCCGACGTTCAGCCAGGCTCGCTTGAAGATCGCCTCGCGTTCGAGCTCGTAGAACTCCGGGGAGATCGAGTCCTCGTACGACACGAGCCCGGTGCCCAGGTCCGGGTAGCGCCCGGTCCAGCTGGCCTCCGCCGGCTTGCCGGCATGCGCCATGGCTAGCCCTCCGTTCGCATCCGTGGAGATCACCAGATCGGCATGTTCAACACTCGACTAACTTTCTGTTCTACAAGTGACTAACATGAGGACCCGCCGGGCCGCAAGGTCCCGGCTCGGCTCGCGGCCGGCATCGGCGGAGGCCGTGGCAGGTCCCGGTGGCGCCTCCGGTCGGCATCGGCGGAGCCCGCGGTAGGCATCGGCGCAGCCCGCGGTTGGCATGGACGAGGGAGCAGGCATGTGGGATCGGCAGCACCTGTTCATCGGGGGCGCCTGGGTCGCGCCGAGCACCGACCGGCAGATCGAGATGATCTCTCCGCACTCCGAGGAACCGATCGGCCAGGTGGCGGCGGCGAGCGTCGCCGACGTCGACCGCGCCGTCGCCGCGGCCCGGCAGGCCTTCGACGAGGGGCCCTGGCCGCGCACGGATCCGGCCGAGCGGGTCGAGGCGATCCGCCGGCTGGCCGCGCGCTACGGAAAGCGCGGTGACGAACTGGCCGCGCTCATCTGCGCCGAGCTGGGCGCACCGATCTCGTTTGCCAGGCGGGCGCAGGTCGCCCTGCCGGGCATGATGATGACCGCGTTCGCCGACATCGCGGCCGGCTACCCGTGGCAGGAGAAACGACCGGGCGTGTACGGCCAGGACGTCATCCTGCGCCGGGAGCCGGTCGGTGTCGTGGCCGCGGTGGTCCCCTGGAACATGCCCCAGTTCCTGACCGTGACAAAGGTGATCCCGGCGCTGCTCGCGGGCTGCGCGGTCATTCTGAAGCCAGCCCCCGAATCATCCCTGGACGCGCTTTTCTTCGCCGATCTCGTCGAGGAGATCGGCCTGCCCGCGGGCGTCCTGAACGTCGTTCCCGCGGACCGCGACGTGAGCGCCTACCTGGTCGGCCATCCCGGTATCGACAAGGTCTCGTTCACCGGCTCCTCGGGCGCCGGCCGGCAGGTGGCCGCGGCGTGCGCCGCCCAGCTCACCAAGGTCAGCCTGGAGCTCGGCGGCAAGTCGGCGGCCATCGCGCTGGCGGACGCCGACCCGGCCGCCGTGGCGCTGGCAGTCCGACTCTCGGGCATGGGCATGGCCGGGCAGATCTGCAACTCCCTCACCCGGGTGGTGGTGCCCGCGAGCCGCATCGACGACCACGCCGACGCGCTCGCGGCGACCCTGTCCGCAATCAGGGTCGGCGACCCGGCCGATCCCGCGACCCAGATGGGCCCGCTGGTCGCCAGGCGCCAGCAGGAGCGGGTGCGCGGGTACATCGACACCGGCATTCGGGAAGGCGCCCGGCTCGTCACCGGTGGCACCGCGCTGCCCGACGGTGTCGACCGCGGGTGGTACGTACGCCCGACCGTCTTCAGCGATGTCGACAACGCGATGACGATCGCCCAGGAGGAGATCTTCGGCCCGGTCGTGGTCGTCATTCCCTACCACGACGAGAACGAGGCCGTCCGAATCGCCAACGACTCCGAGTACGGGCTGGCCGGATCGGTCTTCACCGCCGATGTCGAGCGGGGGCTCGCGGTGGCGGCCCAGGTCAGAACCGGCACCTTCGGCGTGAACCAGGGTTATGCGATGGACCCCGCGGCCCCGTTCGGGGGCGTGAAGGCCAGCGGCTACGGCCGCGAGCTCGGCCGGGAGGGCATCGAGAGCTACCTCGACGTCAAATCCATCTCCGTCGCGGCCCCGTGACGCCGGTGCCGCCGCGGTTCCGCGGAACCGCGGCGGCACCAAACCGCGGAACCAGCACCGGCACCGTTCACTCCCGTCACTCTGACGGATCGGTTCCCGGTGCGGCAGCCGCGTCGGCCGCGTGGCTGGTGGCGGGGGCGTGGCTGGTGGCGGGGGCGCTGGCTCGGCTCATCGCGAGCACCGCGTCCCGGCGGGGCATCGCGCCGAACGGCGAACCGCCGGTCGGGTCCGCGCTCCCGAAGATCCAGGTCGGTCCGTCGGCGAGGTGGTCGAGCGCCTCCCGGGCGACGTCGGAAGGGTCGGCGGCGTCCCCGTACGGCTCGCCCTTGGCGTCGAACACCCGGCGCATCGACGGTGTGTCGGTCTTGCCGAGCACCAGGCCCAGCACGGCGACCCCACTGGAACGCCATTCGGCCCACAGCGCCTCCGCCAGGACGAGGTCGAACGCCTTGGTGGCACCGTAGGCGGCGAGCGTGGCGCCACCCACCCAGGCCGCTCCCGACGTCACGAGAACCACGCCGCCCCGCCCGCGCGCCACCATCGGCCCGCCGAAGCGGTAGGCCGCCTCGAGCACGCTGTCGCAGTTTCGGTGGATCAGCTGCAGGTGGGTGTCGAGATCCTTGTCGAGGAACGGGGTGCTGAAGTCGTCGCCGCCGGCGTTGTACACGAAGAGCCCGACCTCGAGTTCGGCGGTCGCGCTCGCGAGCTCCGCCAGCGCGCCCGGGGCACTGAGATCAAGCGCGACCGCGCGGACCTCGACGCCGTGCTTCGCCCGGATCTCCTCGGCGAACGCCTCCAGCACGGGAACCCGCCGCGCCACCAGCACGACGTTCAGGCCCCTGGCGGCCATCTCGTGAGCGAACGCCGCCCCGACTCCGTCAGATCCGCCGGCCACGATCCCCCACGGCCCGTACTCATTCGTCATCGCGGTATCCATGCTCGTCTCCCGGGGTATTCGAGTCGTCCAGTGCCAGCGATCAGTGATCAGTGATCAGTGAGCCCGTCGCGGAATCCCGGGCTTCGGGCTTCGACTGCTGCCGAGCAAGAATTGAGGATTTCGGTCGTTCCGACAGCCGAAATCCTCAACTCTTGCGGATTAGCAAGCGACTCTACGCCGCATTTGTACTATTAGCGGAAATTGCCGATGCTGCGCGGCGACGCGGGATCCCCGGTGGGCCGCCGCGCGGCGGGTGGGAACGCGGACCGGCGGGTCCCAGTCCCAGACGGTTCTCAGGGTCTGCTGTCAGGCCCCGGCCTCAGGTCCGCTCCCCCGCCCGAGCACCTTCTCCGCGACCACCTCCGACGCGAGGACCGTGCCGATGATCCCGAGCTCCGCGCCCGCGTTGCGGGCGACCTCGCGCACCACCGTGACGTCCTTGAGCATGAGGTCGCCGATGCGGCCCGCGACGGCGTCGACCGAGCCGCCACCGGCGACGACGCCAAGGCCACGGCTGGCACCACTGCCGTGTTGGAGGGCAGCCAGAATCGCCGACTCCTCGATCCCGAGGGAACCCGCGAGACGCACCGCGTCGATCGCGAGCCCCACCTGCGCCACGAACAGCGCGTTGTTCACCAGCTTCACCCGCTGGCCGTTACCGACCGGCCCGACGGACATGACCGGTGACGCGTACGTGCCGAGCACCGGACGCATCCGGTCCAGCAGGGCCTCGTCGCCACCCACCCACAGCGTCAGCCGGCCCGCGGCGATGTCGTGCGGGCCGCCCGAGAGCGCGGCGTCGAGTACCCCGATCCCCCGGCCTGATCCCGCCGCGCCCGCCGCGGCGAGCAGGTGTGCGGTCCGCGGATCGGACGTCGTGTGCTGGACGAGCGTCGCGCCCGGCCTCATGGCCGCGATGGCGCCGTCCGGGCCGAGGCACGCCGAGCGGACCTGATCGTCGGTCAGGACGACGACGAACACCGCGTCGGCGTCGCGGACCGTGGCCGACACCGTGTCGGCAACGGTCAGCCCGTCGGCCTGCGCCGCCGCCCGGGCCTGCGGGCTGCGCACCAGGACGGTCACCTCGTGGCCCGCGGCCATCAGCCGGTCGACCATCGGCCGGCCCATGCGACCCGCGCCGATGAACCCGATCTTCATTGATCCTCGATCCTTGGAGTGTGCTGGTCACCGTGCCGACGCGCGGTCAGGTCGACCCGCGGTCGCCGGCAGGAACGGACGACTGTGCCGGCGGGGGCTGCCGCGGCGGTGCCAGCATCTCGCGGTGTTCGGCCGTGCCGTCGAGGTTGGCGTTGATCCGCTCGGTGATGCGCCAGCCCTGCGCGGTGCGCGCCCAGCGCCAGGTGTTCGCGGAGACCCGGGCCACCCAGAACCGGTCTGCGCCGGCATCCCAGCGGATGTTGAGCGCGTAGCTGCGGCCGGTCGCCTCATCGCCGTCGACCACGATGTGCGGCACCGTCAGGACGTGGCCGCAGCCGTTGCGGATCAGGCTCTGGTGGCCGCCGTTGACCATGTCGACGATGTCACTCCGCCCCCGCATCCGCAGGTGGGGAACGGCGTCGAAGGCGCCGTCCTCGGTCCACAGCGCCGCGGCGGCCTCGGCCGAGCCGCTGTCGACGGCGGGCCCGTACTGGGCGACGAGCTGCATGATCTCGACCTGGTCCTCCAGGGCGTGGACCCGGGCCGCCAGCTTCTCGACCACGGCACGAAGATCGTCGATCTCGCTCATACGCGACAGCCTTTCCGGGACGACGACGCGGTGCAGGGACTGGCACGCGGCTCGGGGACTGCGCGCGGCTCAGGGAGTGGATGCGGCTCAGGGGACGACGACGATGCGGACCGGCCCGTCGGCGTCGCGGGACGCGTCGAGGGCCGCCGCGACGCCGTCGAGCCCGACCGTCCGGCCGAGCATCGGGGTGACGTCGAGGCTGCCCGAGCAGACCGCTTCGAACGCCTCGTCCCAGTGCTGCAGCGACGGGCCACCGCCGAACTGGATGTTCAGGCCCTTCCGCTTGGCGATCAGGGTGCTCAGGTGGTCGCCCTCCGGCGGGCCGCCCATGGAGAAGATCCGGGTGCCGCGCTCGCACCCCCTGATGATCGAGTCGAGGACACCGGGGACACCGACGCACTCGAAGACGACACAGCCGGGCAGGCCGGCCATCGCGATCATCTCCTTCGTCGACTCGGGTGAGCCGTGGGCGACGTCCCGCCAGGCCTGGTACGGCGAGATCTCGGCGGGGTCGATGACCACGTCGGCACCCATGGCCAGCGCGGTCCCGCGCCGGGAGGCCACGAAGTCGACCGCGATGATCGGGCCCACGCCGAGGCGCCTGAGCTGGGCGATCACTGAGAGGGCGATCGCCCCGCAGCCGATGACCAGCGGCACCTCCTTCGTCGTCAGCTGGGCCCGGGAGGCGGCCGACCAGCCGACCGAGATCGCGTCGGCGATGCACACGATCTCGCTCGGGAGCTCCGAGGCCGCGACGCGGGTGAGGGACTCGTCCAGCAGGAGGTACTCGCCGAACCCGCCGGGCGACTCGGGGTTCTGGCCGATGATCCTGCGGCCGGTGCCGGTGGACAGGACCGGCAGGGAGCTCACCCGGGTGCCGATCGGGATCCGGCGCTCGGTGCCCGGGCCGTGGTCGACGACCTCGGCGCAGTACTCGTGACCCATGACGATGTCGACGTCCCGGTCGTAGGTCGACATGCCGCTGTCGTCGTCGGCGCCGGCTTCCAAATGATCCATGAAGTGGATGTCCGACGCGCAGATCCCGCAGGCGAGCGATCGGACGAGGAGCTGCCCCGGCCCCGGGACCGGATCGTCGATGACGCGCGCCTGCACCGTTCCGCCCCGCAGTACCGCAGCACGCATCGGCCGCTCCCTCTCGTTCGTGTGACGGGGACTGCCCTGCCACGGGACTGTAGCGACCGTTCTGGAGTTATAGAAGAGACCGTCCTAAAAAAATTATAGAAGATCTTGTCCTGTAAATCGGCGCCGGCGGCGCTGGCCGGAGGCGCCGCCGGCGTTACGATCGCTGGCATGACAGAGCCCGCCCGCCGGCGCCCGGGTCGTCCCCGCGACACGAGCATCGACGAGCGGGCGCTGGCCTCGACCCGCGAGCTGCTCGTGCAGCGCGGCTTCGACGCGACGACCATCCAGGCGGTCGCCGGGCACTCCGGGGTCCACGCCTCCGCCATCTACCGCCGCTGGGGGTCGCGGATCGAGCTGATCGAGGAGGCCACGTTCCCCGGCCTCAGCCCGCTCAGCGTCCGGCCGACCGGGGACCTCCGGCGCGACCTGCGCCGCTTCATCCGCGCCTATGTGGCGGCCTTCGACGCACCGGCGGCACGCGCGGCCGCCGCCGGCCTGCTCGCCCATTACCAGACCGGTGGCCGGCAACGCCCGCCGGAGCTCTACCTGCGGGTGTCGGCGCGGCCGCAGTTCCAGGACATCCTGTGCGCCGCCCCGGCGGGAAGCGTCGACCCCGCCGTGGACCCGGACGACGTCTTCGACCTGCTCCTCGGCGCCGTCCTGACCCGCACGCTGCTGTTCAACGCCACCGCCCGCCGCCGCCCCATCGAGCGCACCGTCGAAATGATCCTCCGGGTGCTGCAGCCTCAGGCGGTCCCCATCCGAACGGAGAGCCATGACCAGTGACCGCGACGCGATCGCCGACGTGCTGCTGCGCTACTCGACCGGTATCGATCGCCGCGACTGGGATCTGTTCCGCTCCTGCTTCACCGACGACTGCGACCTGGACTACGGCGAGATCGGCACGTGGCGAGGCGCGGCGGCGTTCACCGAGGTCTTCACCGCCCTGCACGCCCCCCTCGGCCACACCATGCACAGTCTCAGCAACATCGACATCCGCCTCGAGGGCGACCACGCCCAGGCACGCACCCACGTCAACGCACTGATCATGTCGACGGACGGGCGCAGCGGCGTCACCGCGCACGGCGTCTACGACGACGACCTCGTCCGGACCGCGGGCGGCTGGCGGATCGCCCGGCGGCACTTCACCTCGGTCCACACCGGCGCCATCGGGGCTCCCGCGGACCCGGCCGGCGACGGTTCCTGACCCTCACCCAGGTCACCGGTTGCGGGCGCCGGTCGCTGGCGCCCGCGAAGGCGTCGGCCCGGCGGCCGCCGCGGGCCATCGGCGCGATGTTCCTGGTCGTGGGCTCGCCGGGGCGCGCCGCCACAGCAGTGGTTGACACCGCCGGCAGCTGACGGCAGGCTGACAGCCAGAAATAAGCGGTCGCTTAGTCAGTCGCTGTGCCGGACGGCGACGGCATCCCACCGACCAGTCCCTGGAGGGGCCGATGGAGTTCTCGCTCGACGCCCGCACCGAGGATCTGCGCGCCGACCTGCTCGACTTCGTGGCGACCTGCGTCGAGCCGGCGGAGGCGGAATTCGACTCCCAGCTCGCAGCACGGCCGGACCGGTGGGCGTGGGACACCGTCGCAGCGCTCGTGGATCTGCGTACGCAGGCGCGTAAGCGGGGCCTGTGGAACCTCTTCCTGCCCGGCGACGACGGTGCCGGCCTGACCAACCTGCAGTACGCGCCGCTCGCCGAGATCACCGGTCACAGCCGTCTCGCGCCAGCCGCGGTCAACTGCTCCGCCCCCGACACGGGCAACATGGAGGTACTGCGCGACTTCGGCACACCGGAACAGAAGCGGGCGTGGCTGGAGCCGCTGCTGGCCGGCGAGATCCGCAGCGCCTTCGCCATGACCGAGCCCGACGTGGCCTCCTCCGACGCGACCAACATCGCCACCCGGATCACCCGGGACGGCGACGAGTACGTCGTCAACGGCCGCAAGTGGTGGATCACCGGGGCGATGAACCCCAACGCGCAGATCTTCATCGTCATGGGGAAGACCGACCCCTCCGCCGACCGCCACCGGCAGCAGTCGATGATCCTCGTCCCCCGTGACACCCCCGGCGTGGAGATCAGACGTGGCCTGGAGGTCTACGGGTACGACGACCACGACCACGGTGGCCACGCCGAGCTGGCCTTCCACGACGTCCGGGTGCCCGCCGCGAACCTGGTCGGCGAGCAGGGGTCGGGGTTCGCGATCGCGCAGGCCCGCCTCGGCCCCGGCCGGATCCACCACTGCATGCGCTCCATCGGCGTCGCGGAGAAGGCGATCGCGCTGATGTGCGAGCGGGTGGAGGGCCGGGTCGCGTTCGGCCGGCCGCTCTCGGAGCAGGGCGTGATCAGGGACTGGATCGCGCAGGCCCGGGTCCGGGTCGAACAGCTGCGTCTGCTGGTGCTCAAGACGGCCTGGCTGATGGACACGGTCGGCAACAAGGGCGCGCACACCGAGATCCAGGCCATCAAGATCGCGACGCCGGCGACCGTCCAGTGGATCCTCGACAAGGCCATCCAGGCCCACGGCGCCGGTGGGCTCTCGCCGGACTTTCCGCTCGCCCGCCAGTACGCCGGCATTCGAACCCTGCGGTTCGCCGACGGCCCCGACGAGGTCCACAAGAACGCCCTGGCGCGGGCCGAGCTGCGCCGCCAGGCCAAGGCACGGGAGGCCCGCCATGGCTGACGAGCACGCGATTCAGGCGATCCACGCGGACCTGCGCACACGGGTTCGGACGTTCCTCGCGGACCATGACCCGGCAGGCGTGCGCACCGACGCGGACCGGCTGGAGTTCCTGCGTGCCCGGTACGACGCCGGCCTGGCCTGGGTCGCGTACCCCGTCGGCCACGGCGGCCTGGGACTGGGGCAGTCGTACCAGTCCGAGGTGGACGCGAGCTTCGCCGCCGCCGGCGCGCCCGACAACCGGCCGCACGCCAACGGCATCGGGCTCGGCATGGCCGCGCCCACGATCGCCGCCTTCGGGACCCAGGAGCAGAAGCGGCGGTACCTGCGCCCGTTGTGGACCGGCGAGGAGATCTGGTGCCAGCTGTTCAGCGAGCCGGGCGCCGGTTCGGACCTCGCCAATGTCGCCACCCGCGCCGTACGTGACGGCGACACCTGGATCGTCAACGGGCAGAAGGTGTGGACGTCGGGTGCCCATCATTCCGACCTGGCGATCCTCGTCGCCCGCACCGACATCGACCTGCCCAAGCACCGCGGGCTGACCTACTTCCTGTGCGACATGCACGATCCGGGGGTCGACGTGCGCCCGCTGCGGCAGATCACCGGCGAGGCGGAGTTCAACGAGGTGTTCCTCACCGACGTCCGCATCCCGGACAGCCAGCGCCTCGGGGCCGTCGGGGACGGCTGGCGGGTGGCCACCGGCACGCTCAACAACGAGCGCGTCTCGATCGGCGGCAAGGCGACCGTGCGCGAGGCCGGAATGATCGGAGTCGTCGCGCAGACCTGGCGGGCGCGCCCCGAGCTGCGTACACCCGAGCTGCACGACCGTCTGATGAAGCTCTGGGTCGAGGCGGAGGTCGCCCGGCTGACCGGTCGGCGGCTGGCGCAGAAGCTGGCCCAGGGGCAGCCCGGCCCGGAAGGCTCCGCCATCAAGCTGGCTTTCGCCCGCATCAACCAGCAGCTGTCCGGCCTCGAGCTTGAACTGCTCGGGGAGGAAGGCCTGCGTTACTCCGACTGGACGATGGTCCGACCGGAGCGGGTCGAGTTCACCGCCCGCGACGCCGGCTACCGGTACCTGCGTGCCAAGGGGAACTCGATCGAGGGCGGCACCTCGGAGATCCTGCGCAACATCCTGGCCGAGCGGGTGCTCGGCCTGCCCGGTGAGCCACGCGTCGACAAGGACGTTCCCTGGAAGGACACAGCGCGTTGACAGATCTCGATCTGCTCTACACCGAGGTCGAGGACGACCTGCGCTCGACCGTGCGCGACCTGCTCGCGGATCGTTGCCCGCCGGCGGCGGTCACCGCCGTGTACGACGGCGACCGCACGCTGGTCGACCCGCTCTGGCAGGCCCTGGCGGTCGACCTCGGCCTGGCAGGGCTGCTCGTTCCCGAGGACCGGGGCGGCGCCGGGGCCTCGGCACGGGAGGCCGCCGTCGTGCTGGAGGAGCTCGGCCGTGTGGCGGCGCCGGTCCCCTTCCTGACCAGCGCGGTCGTCGCGACGACGGTGCTGCTGGCGGCCGGTTCCGAACTCGCGGCCAGGTTCACGGCGTCGCTCGCGGCCGGTGAGCGGACCGCGGCGCTGACCGTGCCGTTCACGGCGGCGCCGTTCACTGCCGCGCTGTCCGCGGCGGCGTCGGGCGCGCAGGCGCGGGGCGTGGAGGCGCGGGGCGCGCGGCTGGCCACTGTCGACGTTGTCAGGCCGCACACGCTCACCGGCACGGTGACCACCGTGGCCGGTGCACTGGAGGCGGACCTGCTGCTGGTACCGGCGTCCCGGGATGGACGTGTCGTGCTCTACGCCGTCGACGCCGCCGCGGTGGATCGGCCGCCCGTGGTCTCGTTCGACATGACCCGCCAGCTTGCCGATGTGCACCTGGTGGACGTCGAGGCCACGCCCGTGCTCGACGACCCCGCCGACCCTGGCGCCGCGGAGCGGGCGATTCGCGGCGGGCTGACCGCGGGCGCCGCCCTGCTCGCCTCCGAGCAGCTCGGCGTTGCGAGCTGGTGCCTGGACGAGACCGTTAAGTACCTGAAGACACGTCGCCAGTTCGGCCGGGTGGTCGGTGGCTTCCAGGCGCTCAAGCACAGGCTGGCCGACCTCTACGCCGGCGTCGAGTCCGCGGCCGCGGCCGCCCGCTACGCCGCCGCGGCACTGGCGTCCGGCGACCCGGATCTGGCTGTGGCCACCAGCGTCGCGGCGGCGTTCTGCGGCGACCTCGCGGTCGTCGCCGCGGAGGAGGCGGTGCAGCTGCACGGCGGCATCGGCATGACCTGGGAGTACCCGGCGCACCTTTACCTGAAGAAGGCCAAGGCCGACCAGATCGCGTTCGGCACCCCGGGTGCCCATCGCGCCCTGCTGGCATCGCTGGTGCACCTGCCGGAGGCTCCGCGCTAGCGCCCGGTGCGCCGTCGGGGCCCAGCCCGTCCGACGATCTGGAGATGTTCGTCGCCCCGGCAGCCGTCGCAGAATCCCGAGCTTTGGGCTTCCACCACCACCGCCGTTGTCCACCATCGCCGCCGTTGTCGCTGAGCAAGAAGCGAGGATATTGGCTGCGGCAACAACCGAAATCCTCACTTCTTGCGAGCCGTCAAGCCGGCTCCAGGCCCCACTTGCCCCTATTAAGGTTGAATTGCCGATGCTTTGCGGTGCCCGGTGGCAGCCGACCACCCCTCGGGTAGCGCGGGCTGTCAGGCGATCTGGGGGCTCGGGGAGTAGAGCCGGGTCACCGCGTCGTGGAACTCCGCGGACTTCTCGGCGTAGTTCGCGTACCGGTCGTAGCTCGGCGCGCCCGGCGAGAGAATCACGTGGCTGCCCAGCGAACCCAGGCGGGCCGCCAGGGCCACCGCTTCCCGCAGCCCGCGGGCTGGGTGGACCCGATCCGGGTGGCGCTCGCCGAACTCCGCGACCACCGCGAGGCCGTTCGAGGGAATCGCGATGACGTCCACCCTGCGGGGGCTGCCCAGCAGGAAGTCGTTGAGCGGCTGGTAGGAGATGCCGCGGTCCTGACCGCCGACGATGAGGATCGTGTGCTCGGCGTCGAACGCCTCGACCGCGGCGACGACGCTGTTCGCGGTGGTGGACAACGTGTCGTCGACCCAGACGAGCCCGCCGTCGCGGCTGATCGTCTCCAGCCGGTGTGGGAGGGGCGCATGCCCGGCGAGGCCTCGGTGCACGGCGTCCGGCGACAGCGGTGTTTCGAGGGCCGCGCCGGCGGCCAGCACCGCCAGTCGCACGCTGGAGACCAGATGACCGGCCCGCAGGTGCGGCGGCAGCTCGCGCACCGTCAGCAGGCGGGTGCCGTCACGATCCACGATGTCTTCGCCGGACGTGGCGGCCAACAGGGTGGGCAGCCCGCGCACCCGCGGCTCGACCGAGACCAGCTTCGCCAGGGTCGGCTCGTCGCAGACCAGCACCGCGGCGCCGTGCACCGCGATCCGCGCCTTGTCCTGCCAGTACCGCTCCAGTGAGCCGTGCCAGGGAAGGTGCTCCTCGTAGAGGTTGGTGACGACGGCCACCCGCGGCGACCGGGTGATCCAGAAGCACTGGTAGCTCGACAGCTCCGCGACGACCGCGGCCGGGCCCGGCGGCACGGCCAGCAGCGGCAGGCCGATGTTCCCGGCGAGCACGGCGCCCGCGTCGGTGCCGGTCGGCTGGCTCAGGATGGCGTGGATGAGGGACGCCGTGGTGCTCTTGCCCTTGGTGCCGGTGACCCCGACCGCCCGCTCGGCCTCGGACTCGAGCCAGACCGCGGAGCCCGAGGTCAGGTGGATCTCCTTCGCCCGCAGCGTCTCCAGGAACGGGTGGGTCCTCGGTATCCCGGGGCTCACCACGACGAGGTCGCAGTCGAGCAGCCGCTCCAGGCTGCCGGCGCCCCAGTTGTACTCGACCCCGGGGAGAGTCTCGGCCACGTCCGCGGACGCCTCCCGCTCATCCACGACGACCACCCCGGCGGGCGAAGCCGCGACGGCGCCGAGGACGGCGCGCCCCTCCAGGCCGAGACCCCAGATCCCGACGCGCCTGGTGGCGATCTCAGCCAAGCGCATCGAGTGCCTCGCGGAAGGGCCGCGGGATGAAGTGGGTGGCCGAGGGCTCGAGCAACGCGGCGTCGAGCCCCGGGGCCGGGGTCTGGCCCTTGGCGTGCATCTCGTCGGTGAGCGGCCCCACCAGCCGGGCCTGGACCCACCCGGGATCGCGCCCCAGCAGGGCCAGGGCGACCAGAGCCTCGTCGTACTCGCCGACGCATTCGAAGGGCTTGTGCCCGCGAAGACCCAGGATCTCCAGGTAGCCGTCGAGGTTCGCCGGGTCGTCGAGCATGTTTCCCCCGAAGATCTCCGTCAGCCGACCGCTCGAAAGGAAAGGGGCGAGCACCAGGAAGACGAACTGGCACTTCGGGCATTCACGGCACCAGGACGACGCCCGCTTGGACTCGTCGATCCGGAAGCTGCGGTTACAGCTGGTGAAAGCCTCGAAATAGGCCGGCAACCCGGCGAACCGACGGGCGATCTCCAGCTCCGAGAGCGGGCGAAGCAGCGAGAAGTACGCGTCGGCACCGGTTCCTCCGGAAGCAGCTCCCCCGGAACTCTCCAGCGCCGAACGGAGCAAAGCCTCGAAATGAATGCTCTTCGACCACTGATGATTGATGGTGTGGCCGTTCCAGGAGAGGTTTCCGTATTCCGCCGACCGCTCGTTGGACATGACCACCGGGCCGAGGCCCAGGCGCTCCGCGGCCATCAGGGCGATCAGGCTGACGACCGCGGTGACGGGCACATGGCCGTTGTGAGCCCCCTGCCGGTTGGCCTCGAGCAGGGCGGGGTCGATCGACCTCTGGGCGGAGACCAGTGGCTGCCCGCTGACCCGCGCGCAGCGGGTGATCGGCGCGAACGTGTTGACGGAGAAGAGCACCGGGTCGAAGCCCGCGGCCTTCAGCGACTCGATCGTGACCACGGAGTCCTTGCCGCCGCCGACCGGAACGAGCGGCGCGGCCGGCGCCGCGGCCACCGCGCCGCCAGCTTCGCCACCGCCGCGAGCTCCGCTGCCGCCGCCGGCAGCTCCGCCGCCGACCGCGCCCGTGATCTCGTCGGGGACCTCGTCCAGGCGCTTGCCCGTGATCTGGGGCGTGAGGGCGCCGGGCAGCTGGTTGCGGAACGCGAATTCGCCGAGCCCGTTCCTGATCAGCTCCGACAGGAACGTGTGCTCTCCGTCGGTGAGACCGAACCCCACCCGGACGGTGCCGGGAGCGGCCGCCTTGTAGTAGCTCAGGCCACTCGCCAGTGCCAGCAGCCGAGCCGTCCGCGCCGACGGCACTCCAGCGGGCCGGCCCTGGTTCCCGTTCGGGAGGCGGATCGTCTCGACGAACTCGATGCTCCCAGCCTGCCCCAGCAGTGAGTAGAAGGCGCGAAAGGTCTCCCCGGTCGAATCGAAGGAATAGCCCTCATAGGAGAATTCGCTGAATCCAGCCGGATCGAACATCGTGCTCGGATTTCCTCCCGCGCTCGACCGTGCAGTTTATCGTCGTGCAGCTTATCGTCGTGCGACTCATCACCGTGCCAGCACTGGAGGCCAATCCTACCAGCGAGCCACAGTGAGCACGGAGCGCACCCGACCCGGCCGGGCCCGCGCCGGTTTTCTTACCGCGCCAGGGGAATATCAGGGCCGTGGTCCGCGCCCCAGGACGACCAGGGCACTCCGGGCGCCGCGCCAACCGGTGGGCGCAGGTCGTCCCACCAGCACGCCCGCGGATCATACCGGGCCAGAAACGGCCGGTTCACCAGTCCCGGATCACGGCATTGCAGGAATCTCAGCGCGATGTACTTCTCCGCACCCACGGTATGAACACCGTCGACCACCACCTTTCCCGGCGTGGCGGACATCACCGGCCCACGGACGGTGCGTCCCAGACCGGACACGGAGCGGTAGGCGGCGCTGAAGATCTCGTAGGCGCGCAGCAGCGCGACCTCGAAGTAGCCACGCGGCCCGGTGTCACGCTCCACGAACATGTAGTACGGAACCATGCCGAGCCGCACCTGGCGCTGCCACATGGCCGCCCAGGACCCGGCGTCGTCGTTCACGGAGCGGATGACCGGGCCCTGGGTCCGGATCACCGCGCCGGTCGCGAGCACCCGGCGCACCGCGTGCTCGGCGAGGTCGGTCTCCAGCTCACGCGGGTGTGAGTAGTGGGCCATCAGGGCGAGGCTGCGCCCGCTGGCCACAACTCGTTCGAACAGCCGCAGGGTGTCGTCGGCCCCCGGATCCGTGACGAACCGCGCGGGCCAGTACGACAACGACTTCGTGCCGATCCGGATCGACTGCAGATGCCCGAGCCCGGGTTCGTCGAGCAGCGGCAGCACGCACCGCGCCAGCATCTCGGCCGACATCACCATCGGGTCGCCCCCGGTGATCAGGACGTCGGTGACCTCGGGATGCGCATGTACGTACCTCACGAGGTCGTCCACGTTCCGCGAGGCCATCCGCAGGTGCGGCTCCTGGACGAACTGCGCCCACCGGAAGCAGTAGGTGCAGTACGCGTGGCAGGTCTGCCCGTGGGCGGGGAAGTACAGGACGGTCTCGGGATACTTGTGCTGGAGCCCGTCCAGGCGGGTGCCGGCGAGCTCCGGGACGTTGAGCTCCCGCTGGCCCGCCGGATGCGGGTTGAGCGCCGCACGCACCGCCGCCGCGGCGGCCTGGACCTCACGCGTGGGCGCGCCGCGCGCCAGGAGCTGGGCGATCGGCGCCACCTGCTCGGCGGGCAGCATGTCCGGCTGCGGGAAGACCAGCCGGTAGATCGGGTCGTCGGGGGCCGCGTCCCAGTCGATGAGCGCGTCGACCACGTAGTCGTTGACGCGGAACGGCAGCACAGCCGCGACGGCGCGGGCCATCAGGCGGTCGGGACCGGCGAGCCCGGCCCGCCTGAGCAGGCCGTCGAGCGATGCGGCGTTGTAGAAGCGGGGGATGGCAGGCGCCGAGATCGGCCTGAGCGTTTCGCGTGTGGTCAAGAGGAGCGCTCCTGTGTGGCGGCTCGGGTATGACGGTGCCTGGTCAGCCGACCCAGACGGGCGGCACGCGGTTCGCCCAGGGGGCGAGCCGTTCCAGCCGCAGGGCCAGCCCGAGCAGGCCCGCCAGGTCTCGGGGCCGTGCCATGAGCTGGACCCCGACCGGAACGGGTCCACCGACGCCCGGTGCAGCCACAGCACCCGGCGCACCCGGCGCGACCGGCGCGATCAGCGGTAGCGAGACCGCGCACAGGCCCGCGAGGTTGGCGAACGCGGCGAACGGCGCGAAGTGCGCGGCGCGCCGGAAGACGTCCGCCGGATGTGCGGGGGCGGTGACCCAGCCGTGCGGGACCGACGGCCTCGCGACCGTCGGGGTCAGCAGGACGTCGCCTTCGGCGAGCACGCGGCTGGCCCGCTGGGTGTACGCGCCGAGCCGTGCGATGGCCCGGTGCAGGTCGAGCGCGCTGGTCCGGCCGGCGAGCTCGATGCCCGCCCGCGTCGTCGCGTCCAGCAGTTCGGGCCGAGGATCCCCGTACGCCACCGGAACCGTGCTGCGCACCAGCATCAGATCGTCGAGAACCGCGTCGGCCGACCAGTCCGGTGCCGCCTCCTCGACGCGGCACCCCTCCCCTGCCAACAGGTTCGCGGCCGCCACCGCGGCGGCGGTGCATGCCGGGTCGACCTCGCAGTCGACCGGCGGGACGTTCGTCAGCACGATCCGGTGGTCGTCCGCCGGCCACGGATCCTCGGACACGGCCAGGGCCACCTCGTCGAGGTCGAGCGCACCCAGCGCGGTCAGCCAGTAGATCGCGTCCGCGACCGTGCGGCTGACGACACCGTCCTGGGCGCCCGCGCCCAGAGTCGGGCGCGGGGTCGCGGGGAGGCGGCCCGGCCCCGGCATGACCGCGAAGACCCCGCAGCACGAGGCGGGGATGCGCAACGACCCAGCCCCGTCGCTTCCGTGCGCGACAGCGGTGACCCCGGCCGCGACACTCGCGGCGGCGCCTCCGCTCGATCCGCCGGCGCTGAGCGTGTGATCCCAGGGATTTCGGCAGACACCGTTCAGCTCGGGCTCGGTGACCGGGAGGATGCCGAACTCGGACGTACTCGTCTTCGCGAACACGGCCGCGCCGGCGGCCTTCATCCGTCCGACCACCGGCGCGTCGTGCGGCGGTACGTGCTCCGCGAACGCACGGGACGCGAAGGTCGTGCGCATTCCCGCGGTGGGGGTCAGGTCCTTGACGGACGTCGGGATTCCCCACAGCAGGGGCCGCTCGTCCGGCGCGCTGGTGCGGAAGCGGGAAAGCGACTGCTCGAGTGCCTGTTCCAGGGCCTGCTCCGCGCCGATGGTGACGTAGCAGTTCAGCGCGGCGTTCGCCCGGGTCGCGCGCCGGTGGCAGTCGTCGAGGACCTGCCGCGGGGAGAGTTCCCCCGCGCGCAGCAGCCGGGCGGTCTCCTGGAGGCTGCCGGGGGTGGCGTTCTCCGCCAGTCTCCGCATCGCCCGCTGCCCGAGAACGCGGGCCGGGATCGTCACGGGGCGCTCAGGCCCGCTCACCGGTCACCGTGTCCGCCGTGGTCGGCCGTGGTCCGCTGTGAGCGCCAGCCGTCGTAGAACGCGATCAGGTCGTGGGCGTCGAAAAGGATGACGTTCTCCTCCTCGCCGTAGGCCTGGATCGGGCCGGAGAGCGGCACCAGGGGAACGCCCGCCCGGGCCAGGGCTCGCCAGAAGGGTGCGATGGTCAGGCCGTACATCATCGGCCGTTGTAACTCGACGCAGTGCCGGGCGGCGTTGACCATCAGCTCGTACAGGTTCCTGGCGTCGGCGGTCTCCCGCCGCAGCACACAAAGCCGGCCGAACTCCGCGCCCCTCGTCTGCTCCAGGGGGCCGTCATAGCGGTCCTGCAGCGGCCAGCGGCCTTCGAGGACGACCCGCACCGCGGCGACCGGAGCACCGGTGTCGTCCGTCATCACGATGTGCCGGCAGGCGCGGTCGTACGTGTCCGACGCCCAGGCGTCGAGATGGGCCGGATCGCGCCGGCTGCCGGAGAACGCGGCCCTCCGAAACGAGAGGACCGTGGCGAGGCGGGCCGCGTCACTCCCGTCGAAGATTTCAATCATGACCGATCCTTTTCCGTCGTCGACTCGGACCTGCGGCGTCCCCGGTCATGCACCGTAAGACGAAAAAGGATCACTGGTTCCTGAGATGACCCATCCTGATGAGGACCCGGCGACCCGTGTCATCGAACCCCGTGCGGCCGTGCATGAAACGGGAGTTGTCGAAGACCGCGAGGTTCCCGGGTTCCCAGGAGACCCGCACGGAGACCGTCTCCGCGACCTCGCGGATCTCGGCGAGGAGATCGGCCGGGAATGGGCTCCCGTCCGCCAGCGCGACACGGAAGCTGTCCCTGGCGTAATAGTCGCTTTTCTCCCGATAGGCATAGATCATCAGCGAGTTACAGAAGGACGGAACACCACTTTTTGACGGGATCACCGCCTTTGTGCGGAACCGGCCATGGAGCACATCCCCCTGGAAGTCGCCGTCAAGCCGCTCGTAGGGGCGCAGCAAACTCCCGACCCGAGCCAGCGCCACCCGGGCCTGCGCCACATCGGTCACGCCGAAGGTCTGCTGCCAGCGTGCCGGCGTAGCCTCCCAGCTCCAGTAAAGGTCCAGGTCGCAGACGTACGTACGGGTCGACTCGTCGAGGCGCCGCAGCAGTTCCGCCCCGTCGCACAGGACAGTCTCACCACCGGCGGCGGCGGGGCGCTCGCAGTAGAGGACGAGCAGGTCCGGGCAGCCCGGCGCGTAGGAGCCCTCCCGGTGCAGCGGAATCGCGTCCATACCCTTGTTGACGGTGGACGTGCTTGGATCCGCCCCCACCGGGTCACGTTCGATGGTGTTGGTTGCGTGGTGAACCATCGGGACCATGAGCGCCTCGGTGAACTCCCTGAAGTCGAACAGGGTGGTTCCTGGCCTTTTGATGAACGCCGCGCCGTGCTCGATGACAGCCGTAAGCGCCACACCTGGGTCGACGTCGTCGAGGACGGGAATATGAACACCGGCGACCATGATGAATCCCCCTTTGGAACCGTCCGCACGGAACGGGCCACCACCGCCGGCGGATGCACCTGGCGGGACTTCTGTCGGCACCATCAGTCCGAGAATTCCAGATCGGAACAGTAGCATCGCCGAAGGCCGCCGAACAGAGTTTTCAAGTACGGCCCCGGTTTGGCGGCCACGGCAGACGAGTACCCGCGGGCGCAACGCCGGGAGGTCAGTCAGATATCGGCCGCGCTGGCATCTGGCCGAAGGGTGCCCTCATCGACCTGAGCCCGTTCCACCGGCTGCTCCGGCGTCTGTGGACGGTCGCGCTTCCCGGACCCGGCCGGAGAGGATCTGCTCCAGGACGCCGCGCAGGACCGCGACCGGCTCCATGCCGGCGATCCGCCAGCGGCCTCCCGCGACGGATTGCGTCCTCCACCCGACCACAACCCGGCGACGCGGAGCTTGCCGGCACGGTGGGCGGTCGGCTGGCGGCCGGCGGCCGGCGGCCGGTCTTGCCGACGGCGCGGCGGGACGGGTGGTGGCCGTCCCGCCGTCCGCGCTGGACCCCTCGACACGAGCTCGACCAGTGGTCTTCGGCCCAGTGGACTTCGACAGGGCGTCGTCCAGATCGGTCCTACGACGTCCGCCCTCAGTGCGGAACGATTGATCAGCTAGCTAGAAGTGCGGGTCGATGTCGTCGTGGTTGCCGTGCAGAACGGACAGGACGGTGATAAGCCGGATGACGATGGTGCCGATCGCCAGTGCCGTGCGCACCGGGCGAAGGCGTCCCTCCGTCGGGTTGTCGCAACTGGCAGTCGCGGCCGGCCGTGGAACGCCGGGTCCGTCGCTGCACCTGTGTGGCGGGCGTGGTCTACTCAAAGCGGCCTCTCTCGTTGAGGTTGCAGGTGGGAAGACCTCTGGTTCCGGCGTCTTGATCTCTTGGCGGGGAATGGGACGCCGGTCCAGAGCATGAGATGTCAGCTGCCGCGGGCGGTTCGGCCTGTTGGGCGCTGACTGGGTGACTGCCTTCTTCGACAGTTGCGACGACGATCAGCATGCCGGCCTGACGGTCGGGCTCGAAGTGAGCCATCGGCCGGTCGTCCGATCCGCGGCCCGCCTGGAACCGGCGAGTCGGTGCCGGCTGGCGGCTGCCTCGTTATCCGTGAGCCATCCCTGTTGGGCGGCCCAGGCGCGAGCCGCGCGCTCGGTCGGAGCGAGCCGGTGGAACGGGTCGATCTCGTGCACCCACCACGCGAAGTCGTCGGGTTCGACGTCCGGCTGAGGCGGGTTGTGGGTGATGGCTGAGCGCATGCGCATCTCGACTTCTCCAGTGAATGGCACTGATGGACTACTCAATCCTAGTCACATCTGACTAGGTCGAAGGGTGTGCCGGGCTCACGGGTGGCCGCGAACTGGCATCGCCTCGAAGAGACCCTGGTCAGCGCCTTTCAGGCGCCGACACGCCGCGCGTCGTGCCGGCCGGGACCGACAACCGTCCTCGCGCCCAGTAGCCATCGGCAGGGAGGTTCCGGCCGTACGGCCGGGGCGTGGAGGTGCGGCTGCCGGAGTGGGCTCCGACCTACAGTGCCGAGCCGCCGGTGGTGTCGATGGTCTGGCCGGTGACCCAGCGGGCGTCAGGAGAGGCCACAAAGGCGACCACATCAGCGACGTCCTGCGGCTGACCCACCCGGCCGAAGACCGAGAGGGAGGCGGCGGACCGCGCCGCGGGGGCCTGCTCGTCGCCGCGCAGCCAGTCGGCGTTCACATCGGTGTCGATGATGCCGGGGTTCACCGAGTTCACGGTGATGCCGCGCACGCCGAGATCCTTGGCCAGCGCGAGGCTGAACGTGTCGAGCGCGCCCTTGGTCATGGCGTAGGCCAGGATGTCCGGGGTGGCGATGCGGGTGACGCCCGAGGAGATGTTGATGATCCTCCCGCCGTCACGCAGCCGGACCAGGCCGTGCTGCACGATGAAGAACGGTGCCCGCACATTCACCGCGAACAGCTGGTCGAACTCCGCCGGCGTGACGTTCCTGATGTCCTCCGACCGGCCGATGCCCGCGTTGTTCACGATGACGTCGACCCCGGGGTCGAGGCCGGCTGCCGCGAGCCCCGCGTCGAAGGCGGCCCAGAGCGCCGCCGCGTCGCCGGGCGCGCCCAGCGTTGCGTGCACCGGAAACGCGCGACCACCGGAAGCGATGATCATTTCAACGGTCTGCTTCGCCGCGGCCTCACTGCTGCCGAAGTGGACGGCCACGACCGCCCCGTCCGCGGCGAGCCGCCGCGCAATCGCCCGACCGATGCCACGGCTGGCCCCGGTGACCAGCGCCGTCCTGCCGTCAAGCACACCCATTGTGCCGATCACCGTCTCTCGGTCGCCGCGCGGCCGCATGCTCCCATGCGCCGTGCGGGCGCGCAGCGCGGAAACCGGGGAGCCCAAGCCACGGCCACCTGCCTGGCCTGGCCACCTGTCCGGCGATTGGTGACCTGCCCCTACGGCTGGTGACCTGCCCCTGCGCCTGGCGACCTCCGCCCGGGCGGCCTGGTGACCTCAGCCCGGGCGGTGCGCCGGCTACCTGCTCTCGGCGAGGCGGCAGCGGATGGCGGCAGCCTCGTTGTCGGCGAGCCAATGGCGGCGGGCGGCTCGGGCGCGGGCCTGGCGGACAGGCGGCGAGAGCCGGTGGAACGGGTCGATCTCGTGTACCCACCACGCGAAGTCGTCCGGGCCGGCGTCTGGTTGCGGCGGCACGTAGGAGACGTCAGAGCGGTTGCTCATGTCGCAGCTCCCTCTCGGATGGCACTGGCCGACCACCATCGTAGCTACATCGGACTAGTGCTTTTGGGGCAGGTAGCCGACACCTGAGGCCAGGCCGCTCGGCGGCGAACCGCGGATGGGGGGTGCCGGCGTCCTCGTGGCCGTCGTGACCTCGGACGTCTCTGCGATGCTGGACCCCGGGACGTGCGGGGGGCAGCGCAATCTCAGGTAGTTTCTGGCCTACTGTCACGCCTCGGGCCGTGGCAGCCGTGCGGTCTCTGACAACGACGAAGGGACGCTCCTATGGGCCTCCGCCTGGGCGACATCGCGCCCGATTTCACCGCCACGACCACCGATGGCGAGATCTCGTTCCACGACTGGAAGCAGGGCTCGTGGGCGGTGCTGTTCAGCCACCCGGCCGACTTCACCCCCGTGTGCACCACCGAGCTCGGGCGTACCGCGGCTCTGCATGGTGAGTTCGACAAGCGCAACACGAAGGCGATCGCGCTGTCGGTCGACTCGGTCGAGGACCACCGCGGCTGGGCACCCGACATCGCCGAGGTGAGCGGGACGGCGCTGAACTTCCCGATCATCGCGGACCCGAACCGTGCCGTCGCCGAGCTGTACGACATGATCCACCCCGGCGAGGGTGACACGTCCACCGTTCGTTCGGTCTTCATCATCGACCCGAACAACAAGATCCGTCTGACTCTCACCTACCCCAAGTCGGTGGGGCGCAACTTCGACGAGATCATTCGGATCATCGACGCGCTGCAGGCGACCGACAAGAACCCGATCTCCACGCCGGTCGACTGGAAGCCCGGCGACCGGGTGATCGTCGCGCCGACGCTGTCGACCGAGGACGCCAAGGGCAAGTTCAGCAACGTCGAAGAGGTCAAGCCCTACCTCCGGTACGCCGACGCTCCCTGAGCTGCCTGACGGCTCGGGTTCGTCCGCGCCGCTGCCAGCCCGTACATCGCCACGGGCCGGCAGCGGCGTTCGTGTTTTCGGCGCCCATGGGCAGGAAACGCGGTGAGTCCGACCCGCATCCGGGTAGCGGCGTCGCTTCCGGCACGTCTGAAACGTCTGTGCCCGGCACCGCGGACTCCCCTGCTCAGCGGGCCTGCCCGAGACTCGCCTCGTCCAGGTCGCTCACCAGCTCCTCGGGTGCGCGCATCCGCCAGGCGTCGGTCACCAGCTCCGCCAGCCGCTCGGCCGTCACCTTCGCCAGGCGCACCATCAGCACCGGCCAGCCGTCGTAACCGGGCGCGGTGAAGAAGCGGTCCGGTTCGCCGAGCAGAAGCGCCTGCTTCTCCGCCTCGTCGCCCACGAAGAGCACGGCGATGTCAGTTCGGATCACCCGCGGCTTCCCCGGCACACGTTCCGGGTAGGACCAGACGAATCCCTTGTCCGCGACCCGGAAGTCGAAACCGTCGCTGTCGATCTCCACGACATGCGGCAGGCTCATCGCGAGGCGCCGCACATCGTCGGCATCAGCCACCAAGGCCCTCCTTCGGACGCACAGTTCGAACCTTGACGAGGCTACGACGAGCCTGTCTGACGGGCCGAGACACCGGTCTCACCGGCCGATGTCGTGGTCGCCAGCCTCGACCAGCCCGCTTTCGTAGGCGAAGACCACGACCTGGGCGCGGTCGCGAAGGCCGAGTTTGGTGAGGATGCTCGACACATGCGACTTGACTGTCGCGGGCCCGATGAAGAGTTCCTTGGCGATCTCCGAATTGCTGGACCCGCGGGCGACCGCGACCACCACGTCACGTTCGCGGTCGGTCAGACGTTCCACGCGGCGCGCGACCGTCGAGCTGACAGGCCTGCGTTCGGTGAACCGGCCGATGAGGCGCCGGGTGATCGACGGCGCGATCAGTGCGCCACCGTCGGCGACGGTGCGGACCGCGACGGCGAGCTGGTCGGCCGGAATGTCCTTCAGCACAAAGGCGCTCGCTCCGGCGCGGAGCGCCTCATAGACGTACTCGTCCGGATCGAAGGTGGTGAGAATCAGTACCCGCACGCCCCAGTCGGCCTCGGCGAGAATTCTCGACGTGGCTTCCAGGCCATCCATCTCCGGCATCCGGATGTCCATGAGGATGACGTCGGGACGATGCTCCCGGGCGGCCTCCATCGCCTCCAGCCCGTTGCCTGCCTCGGCCACCACGTCGATGTCGCTGTGGATCCGCAGCACCATGGCCAGGCCACCACGGACCAGGGCCTGGTCGTCGACGATGAGAACACGAACAGTCAACCCGGTTTCCCTCCGAAAGGCAGGTGGGCAGCGACCTGGAACCCGCCGCCCACGCGAGGTCCTGCGTCCAGGCTCCCGCCCAGCAGCAGAGCCCGCTCCCGCATCCCGACGAGGCCGTGGCCTCCCGGATGGTCGCCATCGGCGTCTGACCTGGGGGCGACGGTGCTGCCGCGACCATCATCGCGGACCTCGATGACCATGCCGTTGCGCCCGGTACGCAGACTCACCTCAGCCCGGGTTCCAGGGCCGGCGTGCTTGAGGACGTTGGTCAGCGCCTCCTGGATGATGCGGTAGGCGAACAGATCCGTCCGGGCAGAGAGCTCCGCTGACGGCAGGTCCATCGCCAGTTGCACGACCACACCGGCTCCGCGCAGCTGCTCGATCAGCCGGGGGAGCTCCGCGAGGCTGGGTTGGGGGCCCAGGCCGTCATGGCCTGTCTCGGGACGCAGGACGCCGAGAAGATGGCGAAGCTCGTCGAGGGCCTGGCGCCCCGCCTCCTCGACCGCTGTCATCGCGTGCAGCGCGGCCTGTGGGTCCTGCGCCGCGACAGCCCGGGCTCCGCTCGCCTGCACGGTCATGAGGCTCACCCGGTGGGCGACGACGTCGTGGAGCTCCCGCGCGATGCGGGCCCGCTCCTCCATGACGATCCGCCGGTTCTCCGCCGCGTGCTCGCGGCGGCGCTCGACGGTGCGGGCACGGCGCAGCTGGATGCGGCGCCCGGCATACCACGCCCCGGCCATGAAGAGGCCGCCGAACGCGGGCTCCTGCCACCACGGGCCCGGATCGTCGAGGCCATCGAGACCGACCAGGCCGGTCGCGACGACAACTCCGACAGCGCCCTGCCAGTCCGCCGAGCTGTACCGCCCCGCGGCGTACAGCGCGATGATCGACACGCAGCCCAGCTGGGTGTCGCTGCCGACCAGCGCGGCCCAGCAGACCAACGTCAGGCCGAGCACACGCAGCGGCGCGCGCCGGCGCCAGAACAGGGCCGGACTGGCCACCGCGCAGACCAGCAGGACGAGGATCGGGACATCGCCGAGCGGGCGGATCGTTATCGCGTCTCCAGGCCCGTCGGCCATGAAAGCGGCCATGAAGTAGAGCGCGAGGACGAGCACGGTGTCGGCGGCGCGCGGCCAGCGGGCGAAGGGCCCTCGGAACCTCCGCGGGACGTCCTCATGCGGCGTCGGGGTAATCGGCATCGCACGGCTTTCCATCGGGTTCTCAGCGAGGTGAACCGCGACTGGTCGCGGCTTCGTCAGTGGGCACGGGCTCACGGTATGCCAGTGCGGCAGTGCGGTCTCCGGCCTTCCGGCGGGGACGGTTCTCCCCCGCCAGACGGAGAACGGCTCGGAATCCACACGACGCAATCCTTCTCGCGGCGGGTTGCCGAATCCGCTCCCAGGCGGGCGACAGCTTCGGGGCACAGCCAGCACAGTTGAGCCCGCACGGCGCTCGGGTCGAGGGCCGGGCCAGGCCGGCCCACCTTCCGCGCACAGGGCACCGCCTCCGGGCGGTCCCGGCCGGCCCTGCCTTCAGAACCACCGGTCGAACCACGCCGAATCCCGCAGGAGAGGTAGCCATGAATCGGCTCACCCGCCACATCGCAGCAGTGAGCGCACGCAGGCCTCGGCGCACGGTCGCGGCCTGGGTATTCGCCGCCGTCCTCGCCCTCGCCCTGGCCAGCACGGTCGGAGGGTCGTTCGTCGACGACTTCGTCGCTCCCGGCAGCCAGAGCGAGAAGGCGACGGATCTGCTGGAGCAGCGCTTTCCCGACGCCGCCGATGGCAGCGCGCAGGCAGTGTTCGCCGTGCCGGCGGGCCAACGACTCGACCACCACCGTGCGGCCGTCACCGCCGCCGTCGCGCGGATCGCGGAGGTGGATCACGTCACCGCGGTGGCCAGCCCGTTCGCCGCCGGTACCACCTCACCGGACGGCCGGATCGGCTACGCCCAGATCACGTTCGATGTGCCGGCGACCGATCTCGGTCCAGGAGCACTCACCGCGATAAGCGACGCCATGCGGCCGGCGCGCGACGCGGGTGTCGTGACAGAGCTGGGCGGCGACGCCGCGTTCATCAACGGTGAGGCGGCTACGTCAGGTGCGGAGGCAATCGGCCTGCTGGCCGCACTGGTGGTCCTGCTCCTGGCCTTCGGCACGATCGTGGCCGCGCTGATCCCGGTCGCGCTCGCGCTGATCACGGTGGCCGTGGGGCTGGGGAGCGTGCTGCTGCTGGCGAACGTCCTGGAGGTCTCCTCCGCGGCGCCGACGATCGGCGCGATGATCGGTCTTGGCGTCGGCATCGACTACGCCCTGTTCATCGTGGCCCGCTATCGGGAGAACCGTGGCGCCGGCCAGGACAACGCCGCCGCGCTCTCCGCGGCGATGGCGACCTCAGGCACCGCCGTCGTGCTGGCCGGTGGGACGGTCGTCGCCGCGATGGCGGCCCTCGCACTGACCGGTCTGGGCTTCCTGACCTCGGTCGGTCTGAGCACGGCGCTGGTGGTGGTTTGCGCGGTAGCGAGTGCGCTGACCCTGCTGCCAGCGATGCTTTCGTTGCTCGGTGACCGGGTCGACGCGGGTCGAGTCCCGGGCCGCCGCCTCCACTCGCTGCCTGAGAGCACCGTGTGGTGGCGCTTCGCTCACCGGGTCGCCCGCCGGCCGTGGCCGTTTCTGATCCTCTCGGTAACCGTGCTGCTCGTGCTGGCCGCCCCCGCACTGCGCCTGCAGACGGGCTTCCCGGACGCAGGTGATGACTCGCCCAGCAGCAGTTCCGCCCGCCGGGCCTACGATCTGCTCGCCGAAGGCTTCGGTCCGGGCGTCAACGCACCGTTACTGCTGGTCGCCGACCTGCGCAGCCCAGGTGTGGATCGTGGCGCACTCACCGCGCTGTCCGATCGGGTCGAAGCCGACCCCGGCATCGCGGAGGTCGGTGATCCCCGGTTCTCACCCGACGGCGACACGGCTGTGCTGTCGATGCTGCCCACCACTGCACCCGCGGACGACGCGACCTCGGAGACACTCGCCCGCGTCCGTGATCTCGTCCCGGGCAACGTCGCGGTCGCGGGCCTGACCGCGATGACCGACGACCTCGACCGGCAGCTGAGCGACACTCTTCCGATCTTCATCGCGGCGATTCTGGCGGCGTCGTTCCTTCTGCTGATGGTGATGTTCCGTTCCATCGCGGTGCCACTGAAGGCCGTCGCGTTGAACCTGCTGTCGATCGGTGGCGCGTACGGCGTCGTCGTCGCCGTGTTCCAGTGGGGGTGGTTCGGGAGTGTGTTCGGCCTGGAGGAGACCTACCAGATCGCCTCTCCACTGCCGACGATCTTCTTCGCGGTGCTCTTCGGCCTCTCCGTCGACTACGAGGTGTTCCTCCTCTCCCGGATCCGCGAGGAGTACGACGCCAGCGGCGACAACGTCGAGTCAGTCGCCCGGGGCCTGGCCGGCACCGGGCGCGTGATCACCTCGGCCGCCCTGATCATGACGGTGGTGTTCCTGGGTTTCGTCGCCGACCCGTCGCCGTTGGTGCGGATGCTGGGCCTCGGGCTGGCGACGGCGATCGTGCTCGACGCGACGATCGTCCGCATGATCCTGGTCCCCGCGATCATGACGTTGCTGGGCAGGGCGAACTGGTGGCTGCCCCGCTGGGGTGGCCACCGGGCCCCGCGCCCGCGCGCCGGCGTCGTCGAACACGGCTGAACAGCCCTGCCCGGCCTTCGTGTTGTCTCCGAAGGCCGGGCAGGGGTTCGCGTCCGGTCAGCTGGCGGGCTTGCAGGAGTCGTATCTCACTGGGCCGGCAGCACGCTCCCGCAGAGCCTGCGGTCCACCACGTCGAACGAGTTGCCGGCGTCGTTGACGCGGACGAAGGCCAGACAGTTCTGCGGTTGGCTGCGGCGACCGCTGATGTCCGTGGGCTGGATCAGCCCGCCCGCGTCGTAGTCGCGCATACTGTCGAGCGCCCTGATCACGCTCTCCCGGTCGGGGCACTCCCCCGCGGCCGCCACCGCGCGCAGCAGCATGTCCGTCTCGATGTAGGAACGGATCGTGAACTCCTGTTCCGGGTTCCCCACCTGCGGGGCGTAGTGGGCGATCGCGGCCGCGTACTGCTCCGCGGCGGGCCCACCCAGCTCCAGCGGCGTCACATAGCTCATGATCGACACCCCGGCCAGCGCTGGACCGTACCGGCCGAGCAGGTTCGCGTTGTAGCCGGGGACGGAGAGCGTCGCGCGCAGCGTCGCGCCGGCATTGCGCAGGGCGTTGAGAATGCCGGCGAGCACCGGCGGGTCGATGATGCTGACAAGGACGTCGGCGTCGGTGGCGGCGAAGGCCTCGGCGACCCGTTGCGGGCTCTGTGATGCCTCGGCGAACTGCACGATGCCCGCCGGAACGACACCGGCCGCCCGTAGGCCGAGCGAAATCCGGTCGGCATAGATGGCCGTCGACGCGACGTTCTCCGGGATGACGATCAGCGCCCGGGTGCCCCCGTTGTTTCTGAGGTACCGCCCCCAGGTGTCGACGGAGCCACTCATGTTGGCGAACACGAACATGTTCTCGTACTGGGACCAGACCGGCTCGGTGCCCGCACCTGTCACCGGGACGCCCCGCTCGGCCAGATAGGCCGCGGAGCCGCTCATCGTGAAGCTGGTCGCGACGAGCCCCGCGATACTGACATCCTCGACGAGCTCGCCGACGACACGGCGGTTCGTCTCCGTCGACATCTGGTCGTCGCGCCATTCGTAACTGACTTCGCGGCCGTTGATGCCACCCTGTTCGTTGGCCAGCCCGACCCGCGCCTCCACCCCGCCGCGCGCCGCGGAGAACGCACCGGCATCCGTGCCCGTGTCGGGGTAGACGAAGCCGATCTTCACCTGGTCCGCGGTGACTCCCGGAGCGACGCAGCTCTCGGCGGCCGGTGCACCGCTGCTCCCCGAACAGGCGGACGTCGTCGCGAGAAGCAGCGGAAGGGTGACCGCCACGGCGCACCGGCCGGCCAGAGCGCGCACAGGTCCCCCGCCACGCCGCCGCCGAGTCGCGGCACCGGAGCCGGCTCGCGATCCATTTCGCATGGACGAATCGCCGCGCATTGATGGCGAGTCTGTTAATCTAAGGTTGTCGTTTTGTACTGATAGCCTCCCGGACGCTGGACGGACCTGTGACGACGGCGGGATCTGTGGGGGCGGCAGGATCTGCGGCAACGTGAGGTTCCTCTCGATTCGGGCACGCCGAAGTCGCGCACTCGGCAGCATTCAGCAGACCGAGCCCAGTTCTCCACGCACCCCGGAACGCCGGATTTTACTGATTACCGAATCACCGAATTGACTATCAGAAACAAACGGGACCACACCGGCACGCGCACCCGGACCGTCACCCTCGGCAAACATGCCCACGGAAACCCTGTCGCCGATCGCCGGATCGCCGGATCGCCGGGCAGGAAACCCAAAGCATGGGCGACCAAACTCGGCAAATCGGATTATTTGCCGAGTCGCGCGACATTCGGCCACGCTCCGCGCAAGGTCGCCTGCCTGGGCCGGACGACCAGCCCACACCGAGCCGGGACAGTGCACGCCGCGCGGCCGACTGGCACCTTCGGGTGAACCCGAAGGTGTTGCCGCCCGCCGGATGCCCGACGGCCGGCCAGCGAAGGCGCCTCAGTGCCAGGATCAGCGACGTCCCTCCCGATTCGGCGAAAAGCGGTGAGACGAGCGTGGGCAGACACCGCCGCGTCCAGCCCAGCCCCGGCGCGCGGTTGCGGCAGCCGATCCGCAGGGCGGCCGGGGTGGCAGGCACGACGATCGTGCTCACCGGCACCGTGACCCTGGCCGGAACGGTTGTGACCAGCCCGGCGGCCGTGGCCGCCGCGCAGACCCGGGTGATGATCCTGGGTGACTCGGTCACCCACCAGACCGCCGGGGACTACACCTGGCGTTACCGGCTCGCCCAGCACCTGAGCCTCAGCGCGCCCGGCGCCGTCGACTTCGTCGGGGACCGCATCGACGTCTGGGACAACACCGCCAACACGGCCGGCTCGAACGACTACGTCGACGCCTGGTTCGACCGCGACCACCACTCCATCTGGGGCGACGCCACGCGGACCGAGCGCGACGCGGTCGAGGGCCTGCTGCGAGCGACCCCCGCCGACGTGCTCATCGTGGCGCTCGGCGCAAATGACCTCACCTACTTCTCGACCCCGCAGCAGGCCGCCGACGACATGCTGGCGCTGATCAACAACGCCCGCCGGGTGAACCCCGACATCGACGTCGTCGTCGCCCAGGTCCTCGACCGCACGGACTACACCGGCGGTCGGAACCTGCAGCCCCAGGCCACCGCCTACAACACCCTGCTCGACCAGCAGCTCGGCAACTGGCAGACCGCGACGTCCAAGGTGGTCGTCGCGCGGGACTACGCCGACTGGAACCCCTACCAGCACACCTGGGACGGGTCGCATCCGAACCCGACCGGCGACTTCGTCATCGCCCGCGGGGTCGCGAACGCCCTGGCACAGCTCGGGATCGGCACGGCCTTCGGCCCGCTGTACGGCACCGTGCCCTGGCCCGGCACCGGCCGCGCGGTCACCGCCGTCGGGAAGCCCGGCCAGCACACGCTGACCTGGGCGGCGACGCCCGGCGCGTCCGCCTACCTCGTCGAGCAGCGGGTGCTCTCCTACGGTGAGCAGACGTTCTACCGCCTGCCGTACCCGCTGGCGGCGAAGCCCGGGACGAACACGTGGACGACCGGCACCCTGCCAGCCGGGCTGAGGAGCGAGTACCGGATCGTCCCGGTCAAGGGCAGCATGATCGGCCAGGCCGGCCCGTCGGGCACCGCCACCGCGCAGTAGCGGCGCGACCGCCCGACAGTCTCGGCTGGACGCCGAACGGCCCGGCACTGCTCACGGACATCGCCGCGGGCGCCTGTGCGCCGGCCAGCTGACGACACGCCCTCACCGTGTGCACGTGACATGACCAGCCGTGGCCAGATCCAGGCACCGCACCCGGCGCAAGGGCAAGTACGGACAGGAACTGGTCAGCAATGAATACGTTCGGTGCACCTCGCGGCACCCGGGTCCGCGCGCGCGGGTCTCGTACGATGTCACGGCTCGCCAAGCGACGGGTATCAGCCGGGCCGGGGTCGGTCCCGCTCCGAAGATCTTGTGGAGGTGGGCCACCGTGGCACGCGGACCGGTGAGCGCGGATCCGGGCGACGAGCAGCTGTCGGTACGCGGCCCGGCGGCGTCGGCCGCGGGGCTGCCCGCCGTCTCCCACGCGCTGGGGCAGGCCTGGAGCCAGATGGGCGTCCGGCGGACGGTGACCACCCTGCGGCTGCTCAACCAGACGTCCGGCTTCGACTGCCCGGGCTGCGCCTGGCCGGACCCGGACCACGAGCGCCGCCACCTGGCCGAGTTCTGCGAGAACGGCGCGAAGGCGGTGGCCGAGGAGGCCACGCTTCGGCGGCTGACACCGGAGTTCTTCGCCACCCACTCGCTGACGGATCTCGCCGGCCGGTCGGGCTACTGGCTGGGCCAGCAGGGCCGCCTGACCGAGCCGATGTTCCGGCCGGCCGGTAGCGACCACTACCAGCCGATCGGCTGGGACGAGGCGTTCGGGATCATCGCCGCCGAGCTGAACGGGCTGGCGAGCCCGGACGAGGCCGCCTTCTACACCTCCGGTCGGACCAGCAACGAGGCCGCTTTCGCGTACCAGCTGTTCGTCCGCGCGTTCGGAACGAACAACCTGCCGGACTGCTCGAACATGTGCCACGAGTCGTCCGGGGCCGCCCTCGTCGAGACGATCGGGATCGGCAAGGGCAGCGTCACCCTGGACGACCTGGAAACAGCCGACCTGGTGCTCGTCGTCGGGCAGAATCCCGGGACGAACCATCCGCGGATGCTGACCTCGCTGGAGAAGGTCAAACGGAACGGCGGCAGCATCGTCGCGGTGAACCCGCTGCCGGAGCCGTCGCTGCTGCGCTTCCGCAACCCGCAGCGGCCCGCCGGCGTCCTCGGCCGTGGCACCACCCTCGCCGACCAGTTCCTGCAGATCCGGCTGAACGGCGACCTGGCCCTGTTCCAGGCGGTGTCCCGCCGCCTGCTGGACGCGGAGGACGCGAACCCGGGCACCGTGCTCGACCACGACTTCCTCCGCGTGCACACCACCGGTTTCGAGGCCTTCGCGGCGCACCTGCGCACCCTGTCCGACGACGAGGTACGGGCGGCCACCGGCCTGACCGACGCCGAGATCGACGAGCTGACCCGCCGGGTGCTGGCCGCCGAGCGGATCGTCGTGTGCTGGGCGATGGGCCTGACCCAGCACGCGAACTCGGTCGCCACCATCCGCGAGGTCGTCAACTTCCTGCTGCTGCGCGGCAACATCGGCCGGCCCGGCGCCGGGGTGTGCCCGGTGCGCGGGCACAGCAACGTGCAGGGCGACCGCACCATGGGCATCTGGGAGAAGATGCCGGACGCCTTCCTCGACGCGCTGGGTACCGAGTTCGCGTTCACCCCGCCCCGTCGGCACGGCTACGACGTCGTCGACACGATCCGCGCGATGCGCGACGGCCGGGTCGGGGTCTTCGTCGGGATGGGCGGCAACTTCGTGGCCGCCGCACCCGACACCGCCGTCAGCGAGGCGGCGCTGCGCGGCTGCCGGCTCACCGTGCAGATCTCCACCAAGCTCAACCGGTCACATGTGGTCACCGGCGAGCAGGCCCTCATCCTGCCCACACTCGGCCGCACCGAGCTGGACGTCCAACCGGCCGGCCCGCAGTTCGTCACGGTCGAGGACTCCATGGGCGAGGTGCACGCCTCCCGTGGCACGCTCACGCCGGCCGGGCCGGCACTGCGTTCCGAGGTCGCGATCGTCTGTGGGCTCGCCGCCGCCACCCTCGGGCCCACCACGCCTGTGGACTGGGCCGGCCTGGCCGCCGACTACCGGCGCATCCGTGGCCACATCGAGGCCGTGATCCCCGGGTTCGCCGACTACGAGCGGCGGGTGGCCGAGCCCGGCGGGTTCCGGCTGCCCCACCCGCCGCGGGACGGCCGGCGTTTCCCGACGCCGTCCGGTCGTGCGGTGCTGACGGTGAACGCGCTGGAGGTGCTGCGCCCACCGCCCGGTCACCTGCTGCTGCAGACGATCCGCTCGCACGACCAGTACAACACCACCATCTACGGGCTCGACGACCGCTACCGCGGTGTCCGCCAGGGCCGGCGGGTCGTCTTCGTCCACGCCGACGACCTCACCGCCGCCGGGCTGTCCGACGGACGCCGGGTGGACATCGTCAGTGTCTGGGCGGACGGCGTCGAACGCCGCGCCGAGGACTTCCGCCTCGTCGCCTACCCCACCGCCCGCGGCTGCGTCGCCGCCTACTTCCCCGAGACCAACGTTCTGGTGCCCCTGGACAGCACCGCGCGGCGCAGCAACACCCCCACCTCGAAATCCCTGGTCGTCCGGCTGGAGCCACGGCAGCCACGGCCGGCCCCGGCGCAGGATCCGGGGGCCTCGTGACCGCGCCCGCCGGCGCCCAGCACGGGGTGCTGCTGCTGTCCTGCCCGGACACGCCGGGCATCGTGCACGCCGTCGCCGAGCTGTTGCTGCACGAGAAGTGCACGATCGTGGCGAGCCACCAGTTCGGCAGCGCCGCCACCCGCACCTTCTACCTGCGGGTCGAGTTCGCCCACATCGACGGTTCCCGGCTCGACCTCGACGAGCTGCGGGCGCGGATCGCACCGCTGGGCGCCCGGTTCGGGATGACCTGGCGGCTGGCCGACACCGCGCATCGCACCCGCACGGTCATCATGGTCAGCAGGTTCGCGCACTGCCTCAACGACCTGCTGTTCCGGACGTCGATCGGCGAGCTGAACCTCGACGTCGTCGCGGTCGTGTCCAACCACCCCGATCTCGGCGGCATCGCCCGCCATTTCGACGCCCCGTTCCGGCACCTCCCGGTCACCCCCGCCACCAGGGCCGAGGCGGAGGCCGACCTGCTCGACCTCGTCCGCGCCGAGCAGGTCGACCTGGTCGTGCTGGCCCGCTACATGCAGATCCTCTCCCCGCGCCTGTGCGAGCAGCTCGCCGGCCGGGCGATCAACATCCACCACTCGATGCTGCCGAGCTTCAAGGGCGCGAAGCCCTACCACCAGGCCTACGCCCGCGGGGTGAAGTTCATCGGAGCGACCGCCCACTACGTGACCGAGGACCTCGACGAGGGCCCGATCATCGAGCAGGAGCTCATCCGGGTCGACCACACCCTCGACCCGGACCAGCTCGCCGCCCGCGGCCGCGAGGCGGAGACCCGGGCGCTGGCCCGCGCCGTGCGCTGGCACACCGAGAACCGCATCATCCTCAGCGACGGGAAGACCGTCATCCTGCACTGAGCCCGGCACCCGCACCGGGCGCGGCGCCCGGCTGGCGACGACACCCGCGGTCGGGGGCACACCTTGGTGCCATCGACCGACGATGACCTATACGCATCGTGACCACGCTCCTACCGTCAAGACATCCGTACTCACCGGTAGAACCCTGCGGTAACACCCGCCGGTAACCGTGCGGAGGCCTGTTCCGACGGCAGGAGAGATCATGAACAGATCGGTTGGATCAGGGCGTCGAGCACGCCCGAGAGCGATGCGCCGCAAGGCGGGAGTCCTACCGTTAGCACTGGCCGTGACGGTGGCCGCGGTGCTGACGGCGTTCCCCGCCGGGCCGGCCCACGCCGACACGGCCCCTGCTCCCGGGTCGGTCGTCCCGGACGAGGACCCCTTCTACGACGCCCCCGCGGACATCGCCTCCTACCAACCCGGCGAGGTCGTGGCCACCAGACCGGTCACGCCCAAGGGCCTGACCGGCGTCAATGCCTGGCAGATCTCCTTCCGCACCAACGACGCCCACGACTCCCCCGAGCTCGCCGTCGCCACCCTGCTCGAGCCGAGAACACCCTGGCGTGGCACCGGTCCTCGGCCGGTCGTGTCCGTCCAGGTCGCCGAGGACTCCACCGGCACCCAGTGCGCCCCGTCGTACGGGCTGGCGTCCGGCAACGGAGTGGGCGCGATCATCGCCACCGGATCGGCGCAGCCGATCCTCGACCGGGGCTGGGCAGCGGTCCTGCCCGACTTCGAAGGCGCTGCCTCCGCCTTCATGGACGGACTACTGGCCGGCCATGTCGTGCTGGACAGCATCCGTGCCACCAGGAACGCGGGCCTGGGCGGCGTGGGAACGACCAACCCATGGGCGATCGAGGGCTATTCCGGCGGAGCCCAGGCCACCGGCTGGGCCGCTCAGCTACAGCGTTCCTATGCCCCTGACGTCCAGCTCGTGGGAGCGGCGATAGGCGGCATTCCCGCCGACCCGGCCGCGGTCAGCCGGTACATCGACGGCGGTCTGGTCGCCGGCTTCGTCTTCGCGGCCACCGCCGGCTTCGACAGCCAGTACCCGGAGGCTGGCATAAGTGCAATCCTGAACGCCGCGGGCAGAAAGGCGATGGCCAATGCCCGCGGTATCTGCATCACTGATCTGCTCGTCAGGTTCGCCTTCAGGAAGCTGGCCGACCACACCACGGTGCGCGACCCACTGGCCGTACCCTCGGTGGCTCGCGTCCTGGCCGCCAACACTCTTGGTGCCGCGCCCCCCACGATGCCGATCTACGACTACCACGCCAACACCGACGAGATCGTTCCGGTCGCCCAGGACAACACTCTCGTGAGCCGCTGGTGCGCCGCCGGGGCCACGGTCCACACCGTCCGCGACCTCATCGGTGAACACGCCCTCGAGGCCATCGTCCGCCAGAACGACAAACTCGCCTTCCTCTCCGACCGTTTCAGCGGGCGAGCTCCCACGAACACCTGCCCACGCTGACAGCCCGCCTCCTCCCGCCGGCCCGGCGGCCGGCGGGAGCCAGCGGTCGGCCGGAGGCAGAGGTCGGCCGGAGGTGGAGGTAAAGGTCAGGCGGCGGTGGCCAGCTCGCCCAGCAGGGCGCGGGTGCGGGCGGCGTCCGGGCCGGAGAACGCGGCGGCGACGAAGTCGGTGACGCCGGCGTCGCCGAACTCCTCAATCCGGGCGCGCACCGACTTCTCGTCGCCGATCAGCGCGATGTCCGCCGGGCCGGTGACCCCCTCACGGTCGAGCATGGCCCGGTAGGACGGCAGCGTTCCGTACACCTCGAACTCACGGGCGGCCCGCTCACGCGCGGCTTCGGTGTCGTCGGTGACAGCCACCGGCAGCATCGCCACGACCCGGGCCGGTGGCCGCCCGGCCTCGGACGCGGCCGTCTGCAGCGTCGGCATGACGTGGTCACGAACTGTGGACACGCCGGTCATCCACAGCACGGTGCCGTCGACCCGGGCGCCGGCCAGCCGCAGCATCTTCGGCCCGAGTGCCGCGACCAGCACCGGTACCCGGCCCACCCGGGGCGTGGTGAGGCCGGCGACGGCCCGTACCGTCTCGCGCCTGACGTCGACCGGCTCGCCGTCGAGCAGCGGCAGCAGCGCGTCCAGATAGTCGGAAAGGTGCCGCAGCGGGCGGTCGAAGCTGTAGCCGAGCATGTCCTCGATGACGATCCGGTGCGACAGCCCGATGCCCAGGGTGAGGCGCCCGCTCACCGCGAGTGCCGTGGTCAGCGCCTGCTGCGCGAGCGTCACCGGATGGCGCGGGAACGTCGGCACGACCGCGGTGCCGACCTCGATGCCGGGGACCTGGCTGCCGGCGACCGCCAGGGCGGTCAGCGCGTCCAGCCCGAAGATGTTCGACAACCACGCGGACTGCATACCGTTCGCCGCCGCGTCGGCGAGCTCGTCGCGCAGCCGTGTGAGCGCGTCCGGTCCGCGGGAATCCGTGAGGGTGATACCGATACGCATGATGACTCCGTCCGTCGCCGATCGTCTCGCCGTCGTGTCCGTGCCGGTTCCAGTTCCGTTCCCGATCGTCTCGCCACCCGCAGCACACAGCACACCGGCCACCCAAGATGCCGCGATAACCCCCGCCGGCGCACCACTATGTACACGGTGCGCCCACATCGCTCCACAGGAGACACGCCCGGGGGCAGTTCACCCAAAGTATGATCCGGACGTCAGCGCGGGGTACGCCGTGATACCGAAAACGGCTTTCCACACAAAGCAATCGCGGGCGGAGACGGGGGGATTGTCGATGTTCCATGGACGCACCGGCGACGAGCTGCCCGCCGACGACCTGGGCCCTGACGACCTGGGCGCGCTCACCAGGACAATGGCCGACATCGAGCACCTCGCGCGCAGCGGTTCCGCGCTCGCGGCACAGGCCGAGGGCCAGTTCGTCGCCGCACCCGGTCTGGTCGAGCTCGCCGACACCGAGTGCCTCGACGGCCCGTCCGGCCTGCGGCCCTGGCTGGATGACCTGCGGGCCGCGCGAGAGGCCGGCCGCGACGAGAGAGACGTCGCCGCCGGCATCGCCGCCTGGCGCCTGCGGGCCGAGAGCACTCGCGAGATCGTGCGGACCATGGTCGACACCAACGACAGGGTCATCCGGGAGTCGACCGCGCTCATGAGCGAGCTGCGCCACCGCCTGGAGGGCTTCCAGGTCAAGGCGGGCCATCTCGGCGTCGCCGAGGAGCCGGAGCTGTTCCGGCTGCATGCCGCGGCGCAGGAGGCACTGGGTCGGCCACCGGTCGACCTGGGCCCGGCCGCCCGGCTGGTCGCGGAGTACGTCGCGGCCGTTAACCGGCACGGCCCGGACGCACCGGATGCGCCCGCCAGTCCCGGGGCGCGCTGATGCCCGACGCGCCCGCGACACTGCGCCATCCGCGCTGCCCGGTCTGCGGCACCACGCGCCAGCAGGAGGAGCCGTTCTGCCTCGGCTGCCGGTTCGAGTTCGCCACCGGCAACCCGCCCCGGCCCCCGCGCCCGCCGCAGCCGCCCCGGCTGGTTCCTTTCCGCAGAAGGCGCTGGGAGCTGCACATCGAGGCCGATCGCGGGTACTACGACTCGCTCAGGCAGGATCCGGTCTTTCCCACCCCCCCGCCACCGATCCACGTCGCGCCGCTGCGGGCCGCGGTCGTCGTGCTGGGCTCGCGCCCGTCATCGCGCTTTCGCACCCAGGGGGTCGATCTCGTGAAGCCCCCGCCGGACCCGGGCATGTCGGCGTCCCACGCACAGCTCGACCTCCAGTACGACGGGCGGTACCTGCTGCATGACCTCGGTTCTCTCAACGGCATCCGGCTGCAGCCCGGCCACCCGAGGCTGGGCCGGGAGGAGTCCGTCTGGCTGCGCGACGGTGACCAGTTCTTCCTCGGTTCCTGGACCAGGGTGACCGTCCGCCACAGCTGGGATCCGCCGGCCCCGCCGAGCCCGGAGGGCAGCGAACGCCCCACCCGCGCCTGAGACACCGCACCGAGCCGTCGCGCCCCGGAGCGAATCAGGAAAGGACCAGTTCTGATATGACTCTCCGCGTCAGATCGGCACGATTCCGGGGGTTGGCGATGTCCGGGGAACCTCGGCCATGAGCAACGAGCCATCCGGCGTCGCCTGCGTCCGGCCGCGCTGCAACGGCAAGGGGATCATCGGGCCGCGTGGGCGTTGCACCGTCTGCGGGCACCCGCCGGAGCGGCAGCGCGAAACCAGAGGCGACCGGCCACCGCCCCACGAACGGTGGGAAGCCCCGATCGATCGGACCCGGCCGCCGTCGGTGGCGAACGACTCGGCCTCCGGCCCACCGCCGGTCATCTCGGACGAACGAGTTCCGCCGGATGACTGGCGATGCGAGGGATGCGGCCACAGTCTCGGCGCCGCCGCGGTGGCCGACGGCCGCTGCCCCGGCTGCGGGCATCCCCTTTCCCCGGCTCCGTCGACACTGGCGCTGCGCACCGACGACCTCGTGGAGGGCCGTTATCGGATCCTCGGCCGGATGGCCCGCGGCGGTCAGGGCTGGATCTACGCGGCGAAGGACGAGCGGTCCGGTATCTGGGTGGTCCTCAAGGGCCTGCTCGACACCGGGGACACCCGGGCGCGAATAGCCGCGGAACGCGAGCGCGTGTTCCTCACCGCCGTGGAGCACCCCGACATCGTCCGTATCCGCGATTTCGTCACGCACAACGGCGCGGAATACATCGTGATGGACTACGTCCGCGGCGATTCCCTGGAGAAAATGCGACGGGACCAGAACGGCCGGCTGGACCCGGCCGACGCGACACGTCACGTGCAGCAGCTGTTACCCGCGCTGCGCTACCTGCATGAACGCGGTCTGGTCTACTGCGACCTGAAACCCGAGAACGTCATGGTCAGGTCGGACGCCATCACGCTGATCGACCTGGGCGGAGCACGCCGGGCCGACGACCTGGTCTCGCCCTATCTGAGCACGCCGGGCTTCCGCGCACCCGAGATCGACGACGCACACGCCTCGGGCGGCACCGGTTCCGCGCCGCGGGCGTACCCGTCGGTCGCCTCGGACATCTACGCCGTCGGGCGGACCCTCGCCGTTCTTCTCCTCGGCACGGGCTGGGGCCTGACCGGCGAGCATCGGCACAGCCTCCCGGCCCGCGACGAGCACCAGGTGTTCCGCGACCACGAGTCGCTGCACCGGCTGCTGCTGCGAGCCACCGAGCAGGATCCGGCCGCCCGGTTCACCGACATCGCCGAGCTGGAGCACGAGGTGCTCGGCGTCACGCACGAGATCCTCGCCAGGCAGGGCTCCCGGCGGAAGATCGATCGCGCGCTGCCGCCGCCGCTGAGCCGCCGGTTCACCCCGATGCCCTACCTGACCGGCGAGGATGACGACCCCCCACCGGACGCCATCCTCCCCAGCCCGCAGGTCGATCCGGATGACCCGGCCGCCGCGGCGCTCGCCGCGATCCCGGCCGACGGTGATCCGTCCACCATCGCCCGGATGCTGGCGGAGCTCACGCCGATGACGGCGGAGGTACAGCTGCGGCGGGTGCGTTTCGAGCTCGACGCCGGTCGGCCGGGCAAGGCCCGCGACCTGCTCGAGAAGATCGCCCGGGACGGTGGCGCCCGGGGCGGCCTGAACGACCCGTCGCGGCCGGCCGGCTGGCGGGTGGACTGGTACCGAGGTCTGGTGGCCCTCGCCGAGGGGAAGCCCGCGGACGCCGCGGAACCGTTCGACCGGGTCTTCTCCGCTGTTCCCGGGGAGCTCGCGCCCCGGCTGGCGCTGGCCGTCGCCTACGAACGTGCCGGCGACCACGACCGCGCGGCCGAGTACTACGACGTTGTCTCCGTCGCGGACCGGTCGGCGATCGGTGCCGCCTTCGGGCTGGCCCGCTGCCGGTCGAAACCCACCGACCGGATCGCCGCGTACGCCCGGGTGCCGGAGACGTCGCGTTTCCATCCCGAGGCCCGTGCCCGCATGGTCGAGGCACTCGTCGCCTCGCTCACGGCCGAGCTGGACACCTCGACCCCGCGCGATCGGTCGATGGAGCTGGCGGAGGAACGCCTGGACCGGGCCTGTCGGCTGCTCCGCAACGGCGAGCGGGAGATGACCGCGCCTCGGCGGCTCGGCCTGCGGCTGAGGATCTTCCGAGTCGCGAGTGCCCTGCTGGCCGCGGGTGCCCTCCCGGCGACGGGCACCGTTCTCGGCCACCCCTGTGATCCGGACAGTCTGCGCCTGGCGGTGGAGAAGACGCTGCTGGAGCTGGCCAGCCACACCGAGGACCGCCGCACCCGGGTTCGGCTCGTCGACGAGGCGACCCGGATCCGCCGCTGGACCTGGTACTGAGACCTGCGCGGTGCGCAGACCTGCACGCAAGGAAGGACCAACTTGATCACCTTCGAGGTCGCCGTCGCCCAGAACCAGTTCCTGCCTTCGGGTGAGACCGAGATCGACGCCATCGTGACCGTGCGGGCCCGCACGGACGGGGCCGCGGCCATCCCAGGGCAGCGGGCCATCGTGCTGATCATCGACGTCTCGAGCTCCATGGGAGCCGTGCCCGACCGGCAGATCGCCGCGAAGGCGGCGGCCCGGGCAGCGGTCGAGGCGCTCCCGGCCGGGACCCTCTTCGCCGTCATCGCGGGCAATCACCAGGCCGAGGCCGTCTACCCGCCCACCGGCCTGGCCAGGGCCGACCCGGAGACCCGGGAGGCGGCTAGATCGGCCATCCGCCGGCTCAGGTCCCAGGGCGGGACGGCGATGGACACCTGGCTGACCCGGGCCCGGGAGGTGTTCGACCAGCACCCGGAAGCGACGATCCGGCAGGCGGTCCTGCTCACCGACGGCTACAACGAGTCCCCCCGGGAGGAACTCGAGGCGACGGTCAGCCACAGCGAAGGTCATTTCCGCTGCGACTGCCGGGGCATCGGTGTCGACTGGAAGGCCGAGGACCTGCTGTTGATCTCCGATCGGCTCCAGGGCACCTCCCTGGACGCGCCCACCGGCAGCGACCTGCAGCGCGACTTCCGCGGCCTGGTCACGGCGGCGGCGGACCGGGCGGCCAGCGCGGTACGGCTGCAGGTCTGGGTTCCTCTCGGCGCACACATCCGGTACGTCAAGCAGGTCGCACCGACCATCCAGGCCCTGACCGGGGTGCCGGATCCCGACGACCCCCAGACGTTCGACTTCCCCATCGGCGACTGGGGCAACGAGCAGCGGGACTACCAGATCGGCATCGGCGGCCTGCAGGACCCGGACGATGACGACGGCGACGCAAGCCTGGCCGGATGCGTCACAATCGTCCACGGCGGGCCGAGGTCCGGCGGTACGAGCGCCACGGCCACGAACACGGCCACGGCCACCGGTGGCGAGATCTTCGCGCTGTGGACCGAGGACGCCTCCAGCTACTCGGTGGTGAACCGGGAGGTTGCCAGGTACGCGGGGCTGGTGGGGTATGGCGAGGCCGTTCGCCGCGGAGTCGCCGCGTACAGCGAACACGACCTGGCGCTGGCCGCCGAGCACCTCGGCCGCGCGGTCCAGCTCGCGTACGAGGCGGGTGAGCAGAAAAGGATCGATCAGCTGGAACGTGGGCTGCTCACCGTCATCGACGCCGCTGCCGGCAAGGTGCGGATCCGCGAGGACGTGAGCGCGCACAACCTCAACATCAACGAGCTGCGTTCACGCTGGACCGTACCCATCGGCTGAACACCCGTCGACTGACGGCCACACACAGGCGGGGAGGTCACCCCTCCGGCCAGGCGGGGTTCTGGGCCAGTGGGGTGACGATCTCTTCCGTGGGCTTCAACCAGGTCTGGTAGCTCGCCGTCCACGCCCCGCTGGTCATCATGTCCCGCAGCACGCCGTTGACGAACCGGACGAACTCTTCATCGCGCAACTTGTTCGCGTTCCGGTCATCGAGATGGCTGCGATGCAGCGCGACACCGTAAGGCTCGGCCAGATCGTCGCCCGCGGCGGTGACGCCGCCTGGGGGGATATCCACATACTGGTCCCGTGCCTTCATTCCGGCGAGGATGATGTCATCGGTCGCGACCCCGTCCGCCTCGCCCTGCTGCACCGCGACGAGGCAGTCGGCGGCGCGGGGGCGCAGAGTGATTGTCAGCGGCGGGTCGCCCGGAGCCAACGCGCTGCGGGCCGCGTCCTCGAGCTTCCGCACAGAGGTCGCGCCCTCGGTCGAGCAGACCGTGTAACCCGCGAAGTCGCGAAGCGTCCTGAAGCCAGCCTTCGCCGGAACCAGCAGGGCGAAGCGCGACTCGAAGTACACCCCGGAGAACAGGATGTTCTCCTTTTCCTTCCGTTCGCAGGTGATCGTGTAGGTCGCGACGACGATATCCACGCCTGAGTTCGGGTCCGTCAGGAGCGCGGCACGGTCCTTCGTTGTCACCGCACGGAACCGGATCTTGCTTTTCCCCCCGTTACCGAACAGGGCGGTGGCGATGGCGCCGGCGATGTCGACGTCGAAGCCCTCCAGCGTGGGCTCCGTCCAGTTCATCGAGCCCGCGGGCGGAGCGTCGGTGACGATCGCGACGGTCAGGTCGCCCTTTCGCCAGATGTCGTCCATGATCGAGCCGGGGCGGAAGACTCCGGGCGCGGGCATCGACGCTGGCGGAGCCGGGCTCCAGCGAACGGGGTGCCCGTCCGCGCAGGGTTTCGCCGCGCCGGATCCGCCGCTGCCTGTGCCTGTGCCCGTGCCCGTGCCCGTGCCCGTGCCCGTGATATCGGCTGTCCTGGTGGCGGTGGCGGCGGGCCGCGGCTCAATCTCCGCCGGGAATCTCGCACCGGTCGTCCCGCAGGCGCCGAGCACGGCGGCGGCCACGACGACCACCAGGGCGGACACCCACCGACGGTGGGAGCGACGACCACCACGTGCCCACCGGCCCTGGGGCGGTGCCGGGGCAGGCGTTGGAGCGCCGGTGGTGTTCACCGCTGGAACCGGTAGGTCTGGAGGCGGTGCCGCATCCCCATGTGGACGAGGATCGCCGCGAGGAACAGCATGCAGCCGGCGGCCCAGCCCAGGGCCGTCGGCACCGGCGATTTGGCGGCAGCCATATGCGCCTGGAATCTCCCGGTGCTGGCGCTGACCGCGGTCTCGAAACTGTTGTCGAGATCCGCGAAGGCCGCCGCGCCCTCACCGACGGTCAGCCGCGCCGCTCTCAGGAACTCCGTGCCGGTTCCGGAGAGAGCTCTGGTGACCTCATCATGGTTCCGCTGCCAGCGCGCGATATTGCTCCTGATCTGGCTTACGGTCTCCGCCGGCAACTCCTCGACGGTCATGGCCTCGCCGAGGTCGGCGAGCGAGTTGTTCCAGTCGTCTTCGGAGTCGTCGTTGACGCCCAGCGACAGCACCGCCAGATTCTCGTCGGCGCGGGCCTGCGAGGCGAAGACCCGTGCCTGCGACAGTGTCGTCATCGGGACGTACCCTTCGTTCACACTGCTGCTGGCCCTGGATTCCTGGAGCAGAGCACTGGCACCGAACAGGCTGGCCGCCGCCAGCACACACCCCGTCGCGGCTACCAGCCGGATCTCGAAAACCCGGCGGCTTCGTCGGGAGTAATAGACCTGCAGCCCGAGCAGCACTGTCCCGCCGCCGGCGACCAACACGACGAGAAGCAGGTCGACACGGCCGTCGGTCGCGGTGCGGAAGTCCGCGTCGACCTCGTTCCCCGCGATCCCGATCAGGCTGTCGACCCGCGGGATGATCTCCTGCCGAGCCAGGTCGGAGGCCCTGCGGAGATACGCCTCCGCGGTCGAGCTTCCCGTCCGTACGTAGGCCTGGGCGGTGTTCACCAGGCCTACGTACTGCGGGATCAGCTCGCCCAGCGTTTTCAGAAGGGTGCCGGCGCACTCCCCCCTGACCGACGGGCCGCTGGTGGGGCAGCCCTCGACACCGAGCTGCCGCATCTCAACCACGCCTGCCGCGGCCGCCGTGATGTCACCGTTGGTCGTGGAACGGTCGGCCGCGGTGCCGTACGCGGCCCGTTTTTCCTCTGGCGTGTCGTGAACGGGATCCGTCTGCGCCACGTGCGCGAACACCGATGCGGCCGCGGCCGCGTCGGCGCTCGACACCTTGCTGCGGACGAGCTGGGCCTCGATGACGACCTCACCGGCCCGGTTCCTGGCGTCGGCCAGCGCGTCGCCGCGCACGGACGCCGCGAAGATCATCGTGGTTCCGGCGACGAGCAGCCAGCCGACGACGAAAAGGGCGGTTCCGCGGAGCCGGATCGGTGTGTCGGCTCGGCTCCACCGGGAGACCACAGGGCTGGCCGCCGCCCCGGCGAGTGCCACGCGCTGCACAGAACTGGCCACAATCCGGGAATATATTCTCCGCGATGCGTCCGGTCCGCACCGCCACCGAAATAGGCCGCGTTCGCAGACATCTGTCCGCTGGACGCCGTCCTGACAACGACCAGGAGAGCCTGCGAAGATTTCGGTGATCCGCGCAGTCGGCGGTGTTCCCCTCCGGGACCCGTGGTACGTCTGGCATATCCCTGGCTGGAGATCGCGGATCGCCAGTGTGACGACGGAGGAACGATCATGTGGCCGACGGGCCGGTGGGCAGCGCGGCGGGCCGGGCGGCGGCACGGCCACGGTGGTGTGCGGTGATCTACGACCGGGAGCAGGTCGCCCGAGCGCTGCCGGACTACGTCCTCGGCGAGCATCTCGGCTCGGGAACGTTCGGTGCCGTGCTGGCCGCGCAGCACCGGGAGATGGACCGGCCGGTGGCGGTCAAGGTGCTGCCGGCCAAGACCTTGCGTGGCAACACCACCGACGAGGCCAAGCTGCTCGGTCAGCTCGACCATCCTCATGTGGTGCGGGTCCACGACGCGAGGCGGACCGACGACCTGTGCCTCGTGGTGATGGAGCTGCTGCCCGGTGGCACGCTGACCCAACGACAGATCGGCTTCGGGCCGACGCAGGTCTGCGCGGTCGGCCTGGCGGTGGCCGCGGCGCTGGCCTACATCCACCGTCCGGGCGGCCAGGCCCAGGGCCTGCTGCACCGCGACATCAAGCCCGACAACATCCTGTTCGCCGCGGACGGAACGCCGAAGGTCGGCGACTTCGGGATCGCGAAGCTCTTCGACGGATCGGGCGCCGCGGCCAGCGGGCTCGCCGGCACCCCGGCGTACATGGCGCCCGAGCAGTTCAACGGCGACCGGCTGAGCCCGGCGACCGACCTGTACGCGCTGGCCACCGTGCTCTACCAGGCACTCGCGGGCCGCGCCCCCTACGACGGGTCAAAGGAGTGGGGCCTGCTGCGCTACCAGAAGCGCAAGGACCCCCCACCACCGCTGGACGACGTGCCCACCCCCGTCGCCATGGTGATCATGCGGACGCTGGCGAGGTCCCCGGCCGACCGCTACGCCAGCGCCGTCGAGTTCTCCCTGGCCCTCGCCCGGGCCGGAGCCGAGGCCTTCGGCCCGGGCTGGCTCACCCGTGTCGGGCACCCCCTGCACCTCGACGACGCCGTCCGGGCCACCGCCGGATCCGGCGTCCCCGGCGGATCGGCCACGGACACCGCCGGCCAGCGGACCATCGTCACGCACGGCGGGCCGCGACGGCACCCCGAGCACCGCGGCCCCCGCACCGGCCAGCCCGGGGGCATCCGCACCGGCCAGCCCGGGGGCATCCGCACCGGCCAGTCCGGCGGCATCCGCACCAGCCAGCAGCGGACCCGGCACGACGACCATCCGGAAGTCCTCGCCGCGGCACACAGCGACGCCAGCGAGCTGAGCGACGTCGGCGACCACGAGGCCGCCCGCACCCTCGACGAGGACACGCTCGCCCGGCGCCTGCGCGTCCTCGGACCCGACCATCGCGACACCCTCGCCACGGCCCACAACCTCGCCGCCGACCTCGCCGCGCTCGGCGACCAGCGCGGTGCCCGCGACCTCTACCTGGACACCTTCGCCCGGCGCCGCGCCGTCCTCGGCCCCGCCGACGCCGGGACCCTCACCACGGCCTTCAACCTCGCGGTCGTGCTGAGCGCCCTCGACGAGCACGAGCACGCCCGCGATCTCGGCGAGGAAACCCTCAGGCTGCGGCGCGGCACGCTCGGCCCCGACCACGCCGACACCCTCGCCGCGGCCTTCAACCTCGCCGTCTATCTGGGCCGGCTCGGCCGCTACCAGGAGGCCCGCACGATCGGCGAGAACGTCTGGGCCGACCGCTGCCGGCTCCTCGGCGCCGGCCATCCCGACGTTCTGCGCACCGCGGCGGCGCTGCAGTGGTGGATCCACCAGGACCAGGCCGCCGCGCCAGAGCAGGCCGTCGCGCCCACTCCGTGAGCTGATCGGTCCTCGCGCCGCCGCCACCGCCCGATCGCCGGCCACCCGACGCCGGCCGCCTGGTCAGCGACCGCCCGGTCAGCGGCCGCCCGGTCAGCGTCGGAGCAGGCCGGCTTCCTGGATGGCGGAGGCGACGAGCTGGCCGTCCCGGGTGAAGAAGGTGCCCCGGGAAAGCCCGCGCGCGCCGCCGACGCTGGGGCTGTCCTGCGCGAACAGCAGCCAGTCGTCGGCGCGGAAGGGCCGGTGGAACCACATCGCGTGGTCGAGGGAGACCACGTCGACGCGGCCCGGCCCGGCGCCGTAGGGCAGGCTCGCGGTGCTCGCCAGGGTCAGGTCGGACAGGTAGGTCAGCGCGCAGGCATGCAGCAGCGGGTCGTCCGGCAGCGGCTGGTCGACCCGTACCCAGACGTTCTGGCGCGGCATCCCGTCGGCAGCCGCGAGCGCGGGATCGAACGCCGGCCGGTGCGCCGCGCCCTCGGCGCCGCTCGGGATCGAGCGGACGTCGATCAGCAGGAACGGCCGGTACTCGGGGGCCTCGTCGATCGGCCCCCACCAGCGGCGCAGCGTCTCCGGCAGCGGGACGTCCGGTGCCTTCAGCTGGTGCTCCTCGGCGGTGTCACGCGGCCGTTGGAACGACGCCGACATCGAGAAGATGGTCTCGCCGTTCTGGACCGCGCTCACGCGGCGGGTGGAGAACGACCGGCCGTCCCGGATGCGTTCGACGAGGTACAGGATCGGCGCATCGGTGCGCCCCGGCCGCAGGAAATAGCCGTGCAGGGAGTGCATCCACCGGTCGGGCTCCACCGTCCGGCCCGCGGCGATCTGGGCCTGCGCCGCGACCTGCCCGCCGAAGGCGCGCATCGGTGCGCCGTCATGGCATGAGCCACGGAAGATGTCGCGATCGATGGTCTCCAGCGACAGCAGATCCGCGAACTCGGGCCGCTGCGCGGTCACCGCCACCCGCCCGCCGGCACCAGAGTGGGCAACGCCTGCACGGCTACCAGCCGAAACGAAAGGATCAGGGCCACGGTTGGAGGCTACGCCGTACCCACCGCGGCCCGCTCATCCCAGCTCGCCGCGGCCCGCTGATCGCAACGCACCGCGGCTCAGCCCAGCTCGCCGCCCGCTCCGGCGCCCGGCGTGACCAGCCCGGTCTCGTAGGCGACGACCACCGCCTGCGCGCGGTCCCGAAGCCCGAGCTTGGCCATGATCCGCGCGACGTGGGTCTTCACCGTCGCCTCGCTCAGGCTCAGTCGCGCCGCGAGCTCCGCGTTGCTCAGACCGGATGCCAGCAGCTGAAGCACCTCGAGCTCCCGCGGGGTCAGGGTGGAGAGGTCACGGTGCAGGGCGGTGCCGCGGTCGGCGCGGGCGAACCGTTCGACGAGTCGTCGGGTGATCGCCGGCGCCAGCAGCGCGTCCCCGAGCCGGACCAGGCGCACCGCCCCGACGAGCTGCTCCGGGCTGACGTCCTTGAGCAGGAATCCGCTGGCGCCGGCGGCCAGCGCCGCGTAGACGTACCGGTCGAGGTCGAACGTCGTCAGGATGATCACCCGAGGCACGCCGGTCACCGTGGCGCTGCCGAGGATGCGCCGGGTGGCCTCCAGCCCGTCCATCTCCGGCATGCGGATGTCCATGAGCACGACGTCCGGGCAGGTCCGGCGCACCGCCTCCACCGCCTGGACGCCGTTGGCGGCCTCGGCGACGACCTCGATTCCGTCGGCGGCCAGGATCATCGCGAAACCAGCACGCACCAGCGCCTGATCGTCGACGATCACCACCCGCAGCGGCGGCGACGCTGCCTCTGCGGCTGCCCCTGCCCCGGCCTCTGCCGCGCCGGTCACGGTGCCGCTTCCGTCCTGACAAACACCGGCCTCATACCTGACGAGGGTGTCACGGCGCGGGCACCGGGATCGGCCCCGGCACCGGGATGACGGCGGTGACACGGTACCCACCTGTGGGCCGCTCCCCGGCCTCCAGCGTGCCGCCGTACACGGCGAGCCGCTCGCGCAGGCCGAGCAGTCCCGCACCGCTGCCGGCGGACGCCGCCGCGGTGGGCATGCCACCCGAGTCGGTGACGTCGATCCGGAGCCGGTCGGGCTCGTACCCGAGGCGGACCTGGATGCGTGCCCCGGCGGCATGCTTCATGGTGTTCGTCATGGCCTCCTGCACCACCCGGTAGGCCGTCAGGTCCGCCCCGGTGGACAGCGCCAACGGCGTCCCTTCGGTGCGCACCTCGACCGCGACGCCGGCGTCACCGACCCGGGCGACGAGCGCGCCGAGCTGGCCGAGACCCGGCTGCGGCTCCAGCCCGGTCTCGGCCCGATCCACCGGCTCCGCCATCGCCGCTGCCGCCGTCGCCGCCGCGGTCGTCTCCGCCGTCGTCTCCGCCAGCGGCATCGTCATCGTCAGCAGGCCCATCACGTGCCGCAGCTCCGACATCGCGGCCCGCCCACCCGCCTCCACCGAGAGCAGCGCCTCGCGAGCCCGGTCGGGGGCGAGGTCGAGCACCTTGCGGGCGGCCCCGGCCTGGATGACCATCACGCTGACGTTGTGCGTGACCACGTCGTGCAGCTCCCGGGCGATCCGGGCCCGCTCCTGGTCGACCGCGCGCCGGCTCGCTGTGGCCTGCTCGGCCTCGAGGCGCCGGATCCGCTGCGTCTGCCCGTGGATGGCGTTCGCCGCCAGCCCGATCGGGATCAGCAGCAGGAACGGCAGGTAGGCGGAGGAGATCTCCGGCACGTTGTGCTCGTGGCGCACGGCGACCACCGCCGCGCCGACCAGGACACACGCGACCGCGGCTCGTCGGTGCGGGCTGTACATCGCCGCGCTGTAGGCCGCGATGAGGACCGAGATGAAGGTGAACACGGTCGTGTCGTCGCCGGTGGCACGCACCTGGACCAGCAGCGCCGGGACGAGCACCGCCGCGTAGGCGGCGAGTGGACGCCACCTGCGGGCGAGCAGCGGCAACGCGCTCAGCCCGGCGAGGACGAGCTGCCAGACCGGGGCACGCCCGGGTACCTGCTGGGCGTACTCGAACGGCCCCACCGGCGCGATCCCCGGCCAGCCCCTCCGGACCAGCGGGTCCGGAGGGTCCGGAGGGTCCGGAGGGTCCGGCTGCTCTGGCCGTTCCGGCTGTCCTCGCTGTTCTGGTTGTTCGACCGGGTCAGACGGTTCCACCGGGTTCCGCTGGCCCTGTGCCTGCGAGTGCTCGCCGACGCCGGACGACACGGGCACCCGGACGCTGAAATCGCCTGACGACTGCCAGGTCGCGATCATCGTCGCCGCCGCGAGCACCACCGCCAGGATCACGTCGGCCGCCCAGGCCCAGGCCGACAGCCCGCCGGCCGGGCCGTCGACGCGGGGTCGGAGCCGCCGCCAGCGGTCACCGGGGCTGGGGCGCGTCACCGGACCAGTGTCGCAAGGCGGAACAGCCGGCACATCAACCTCAGCGGTCAGCTGGCTACATCGACGACCTACATCCCCAGGATGACCTGCCGGTCGATCAGTCGGAAGCGGTACCAGACCTCGCCCCCGCGGACGACGTGCCGAGCCGCGCTCCGGGCCTACCGTCCGCGTTGGCCCGACCACGTTGACGCGACTGCGGGCGCCCCCGGCCGCCCTGCGGCCCGAAGCGCCGGCTCTGCAACCGAGGAGGAACCCCGTCCGTGACCAGCACCGAGCCCCTTACCGAGGAGCCCGCCGCAGGAGCACCACCGGTCATCGAGCTGCGGGAGGTGACCAAGAAGTACGACTCCGGAGCGCCCGCGCTCGCCAGCCTGTCGCTGCGGGTGAGCCCCGGCGAGGCACTCGCCGTCCTCGGCCCGTCGGGCAGCGGCAAGTCAACCCTGCTCAACCTGATCGCCGGGCTCGACCGGCCGAGTTCGGGCGCCGTCACAGTGGACGGACGCCGGGTCGACCAGATGAGTGAGACGGCGTCGGCGAAGTTCCGCCGTGGCCGCGTCGGCATGGTCTTCCAGTTCTTCAACCTGCTCGACGACCTCACCGTGCTGGACAACGTCCTGCTGCCGGCCCAGCTCTGCGGGGTGCCCCGCGCGCAGGCCCGGGAACGTGCTGTGGGCCTGCTCCGCCACCTGCGCATAGACCGGTACGCGGCGGCCTACCCCGGCCGGTTGTCCGGTGGGCAGCGGCAGCGGGTCGCGGTCGCCCGCGCGCTGGTCAACCGCCCGGCGCTGCTGCTCGCGGACGAGCCGACCGGGGCGCTCGACACCGCCGCCGGCGAGGAGGTGACGGCGCTGCTCGCCGAGCTCAACCGGGAAGGGCTGACCGTCGTGCTCGTCACGCACGACGTCCGGCTCGCCGAGGCGACCGCGACCCGTGTCATCGAGCTGGTGGACGGCGCGATCGTGCGCGATGCCGCGGTGGGCGCCTGATGGCGGCCGTCGGGCGGGTGGTGCGCTCCGGGGTGGCGCGCCGGCGGGTGCAGACCGCGGTGATGGTGCTGACCGTGGTCACCGCGGTGAGCGCGTCGGTACTCGCGGCAGGCCTGCTCGTCGCTTCCCGGGCGCCCTTCGACCGCGCGTTCGCCCGGCAGGCCGGGGCGCACCTGACCGCGCGGTTCGACGGCGGCGCCGTCCATACCGACACGCTGGCCGCGACCCGTTCCCTTCCAGGAGTCGCGGCCGCGGCCGGGCCGTTCCGCACGCTGTCCACCCGCCCCACCGCGGTCACCCTGCCCGACGGCGGCGGCCTGAACATTCCGGACGGACAGCTGCCGCTGCTGACGTTGGTCGGCCGCTCCGCGGCGGACGCGGCCGGCCAGGTCGACAAGGTGATCCTGGTCGACGGCCGTTGGCCGACCGGGCCGGGTGAGATCGTGCTCGACGCCGGTGCCTCGCTGCCGCCGTTGACCGGACTGAAGCTCACGTTCGCCGATCTGCCGGGCGCTCCGGTTCTCACGGTTGTCGGCCGGGGCCGATCCATGACGCACAGCGCGTCCGGCTGGGTCACGCCGGATCAGCTCACAGCCCTGGCGCAGGCCCCGGAGTCGGCGGGATACCAGATGCTCTACCGGCTCACCGCGGCCGCCACCGACGCCGAGGTCCAGGCCGGGCGGGACGCGATCAGCGCGGCGCTGCCGGCCGGCACGATGACCGGCTCGCAGTCCTATCTGCCCGTCCGCAGGAGCGCGCTCGCGGACACCACGGTCTACGTCCCGTTCGTGGCCGCCTTCGGGCTGCTGGCGCTCGCGATGTCCGCACTGATCATCGGCATCGTGGTCAGCGGGGCGGTGGGCGCCTCAACCTGGCGGATCGGAGTGCTCAAGGCACTCGGCTTCACGCCGGTCCAGGTCGTGCGGGCCTACGTCGGCCAGGCCCTGGTACCGAGCGCGGTCGGCACCGGGCTCGGGCTGCTGCTGGGCAACCTCGCGGCGGTCCCGATCCTCGACCAGCAGGCTTCGGCCTACCAGGTGGGGGCGCAGACCATTCCGCCCTGGGTCGACATCGCCGTCGCCGGCTGGGTCCTCCTCCTCGTCGGCCTCGCCGCGCTGCTCGCCTCGGCGCGGGCGGGCCGGCTGCGCGCGATGGACGCGATCGCGGTCGGCCGGGCGCCGCGTGCCGGCCGCGGCCGGCTGGCGCAGCGGTTGGCCGGCCGGCTTCCGCTGCCCCGCCCGATCGCTCTCGGGCTCGCGGCCCCGTTCGCGCACCCCGCCCGCTCGGCGGTGCTCGCGGCCGCGGTGTGCCTCGGTGTGGTCGGAGCGACGTTCGCCGTCAGCCTCGGCGCCACGCTCACCACGCTCACCGAGGACAACGGCGCGGATGGCCGCGGCGACGTCCTGATCGACATGGGGGGCATGCTGGCCGCGGGTGACGGCGTCGCGGCCGTCGAGACCCGCGGGAAGCCGGGGAACCAGGCGGGCCCGGCCGGCGGGGCGGTCGGCGGCGGCTCAGTCGGCGGCTCAGTCGGCGGCGGAGGCCCGGCCAACGGCGGCGGTCCGGCGCAGGAGCCGGACCCACGGGCGGCGGCAGCGGCGATCTCCGCCGCGCCGGGCACGGAGCGCTTCTACGGAACCGCCGAGACCGAACTGTCCGCGGCGGCGATCGCCGGCCCGCTCCAGGTCACCGCCTACGACGGCGACGCCTCCTGGGCGAGCCTTCCGATGATCTCCGGCAGGTGGTTCGGCGGACCCGGCGAGGCCGTCGTCGACACCCGGTTCCTGCGCGCGGCGAACACCGAGGTCGGAGGAACGGTCACCCTCGACGGCGGCGGGCGCACGGTCACACTGCGGATCGCCGGCGAGTTCTTCGACCTCCATGCCGACACCATCGATCTGAGGACCGACATGGGCTCGCTCGCGAGCCTCGGGCTCGGCCTGGCTCCGAGCAGGTTCGACGTCGATCTCAGGACCGGCACGGACGCCGTGCAGTACCTGGCACGGCTGCGGCCGGACCTCGAGGCCGCCGGCGCGATGGGCTGGACGAACGATCCCGCGCCCGGCAGCACGATCATCATCATGAGATCGCTGATCACGATGCTGACCCTGATGATCGCCGCCGTGGCGGTGCTCGGCGTCCTCGACACGGTCGTGCTGGATGTCCGACGCCGGGTGCGGGACTTCGGCATCCTCAAGGCGCTGGGCATGACCCCGCGCCAGACCATGGTGGTGATCGTGACCTCGGTGGCCGGCATCGGGGTGCTGGCCGGGTTGGTCGGCGTACCCACCGGGATCGCCCTGCACCACTTCGTCGTGCCCAGGATGGGTGCCACCGGCGGCACCAGCGTCCCGGCCCGCTATCTGGACGTCCTGCGCCTGCCGGAACAGCTCGGCCTGCTCGCCGGCGGCCTCGTCATCGCCGTCGCGGGAGCGCTGGCACCTGCCGGGTGGGCGGCGGGAAGCAGGACCGCGACGGCCCTGCGTTCCGAGTAACCCGCGCTCCGAATGACGCGCCGGAGCCCGCTACCGACGCCTGCCGTGGTTGATCGACCGCGACTACTCCCCCGCGGTGGGCTCCGGCGCGCCCCCGAAAATGCTGTTGCAGAACAGCAGGTAGAACTGGTCGGGCTGGGGCACGTACTCAAGCTTCTCCAGCTCGCTCTTGTGGTCCCCCTCGGTCTCCAGGGCGAACGTGCCATAGCCGAGCACCCGACCGTTGGGATCGAGGGTGTAGGAGAGGTCCGTGATCTTCGACATCGGAATGCTCTGCACCTTGAGGGAGATGATGCCGGACACCTTGACAAACCGCGAGTTCGTGACCAGCAGGATCGTGCAGTACCAGGTGAGCATGCGCCACAGCAACCGCAGGACCGCGGCGAGCGCACCCCACCACAGCAGCGTGATCAGGATGCCGCCGCCCCTGCCATGGGCCGCCGCGTAGATGTTGAGTGCCACGACGCCCACGAGGACCGCGACCGTCTCGAGTACCACCCGAGCAAGAACCACCCAGTGCAGTCTAATCCGGACAATTGCCTGCTCATTCGCCGCCAGAAATCGGTAATTACGCACGCAGAGCTCGCCCCCGTCTCCACACTTTGCCACATGATCGCACATTTCGGGCGCGGCTGACCACCCCGAACGAGATCCGACTCCAAGGAGCGCGGGCGAAGCCGGCACAGCGCCGGGTCGACGTGAAACGAATCGCGCTCCGGAACAATCGTCCGAGCTGCCAGCCCGCCATTGGAACCGGCATTGAACCGCGGCCCCGCCGACCCGGCGGCGACAATGTCGCGACAGCGACATTGACATCACCACCGAAGCCGGCGATGATCACTCACCTCCGCCGGCTCGGCGGTTTGGAGTCAGCCACCCGCGGGTAACGGCCCCCCGAGGCCCCGCGGTGAGATACCGCGGCCCGGCGGATAGCGCACCCCCCACCGCCGGGCGGCCCGGGGTAGCTCCGCCAGGTGGCTCGACGGTGAATCGAAGGAAAATTTCCGTCGACGAAGCCGACAGCTCGAAACCATGGCGAGAACACATTTCCCAACGACGGCAACCCGCACTCACCAGGTCAGTCGATCTTGGTATTGTTGCCGCGAAAGTGTTTAGCCTGCGGAGTTCGGTGGATGGATCACAGCCACGAACTCCACTCCAGGGGGAGAGCTCACAGGTGATCGGGATGCCAGGTTTACGGCGCGCCTGACGTACGGCGACACGACCCGATCCCACTTTTCTTTCGAGACCACCAGCCAGGGGGCCTGATGCTCTCCCGCCGTCGGACGCTGTGCGCTGCACTCTCCGCGGTCATCCTCGGCACGGCGAGCCTGCTCGCCGGATGCACGTCGCCCGAGGCAAGCGCGGCCGTCGGCTGCACCGCGCCCGGTGTGACCGACGACCAGATCAGTCTCGGCGTACTGGTCCCGGACTCCGGGCCGGCCGCGGAGGGCTTCACGAACTCGCTGGCCGGGGTCGAGGCCCGCCTCGGCGCGGTGAACGCGGCCGGGGGCGTGAACGGCCGAAAGGTCGTCTACCAGTGGCGCGACGACAAGGGCTCGACAACCGGAAACGACCTCGGTGCCCGCGAGCTCGTCGAGCGCCAGCAGGTCTTCGGGCTGGTCGAGCTGTCGGTGGCCGCCTCGGCGAGCGCGGCCTACCTGGCCGGCCGGGGCGTTCCCGTGACCGGCCTGGCCAACGAGCCGGTCTGGTCGACGATGCCGAACATGTTCGCGTTCACCTATGTGACCGGCGCCGCCGTCGACACGCAGGGGCGCTTTGTGAGCTCCCAGGGCGGTACCCGTGCGGTGATCCTGCAGCCCGCACTGTCGGCGGGCATGACCGAGACCGGGCAGAAATACGAGGCCAGCATGAGGGCCGCCGGCGTTCGCGTGGTCGACATCGTCAACTTCACCTCGGGCGTGGACACGCCGACCACGGTTGCCAAAAGAGTCATCTCGGCAAAGGCCGACACGATTATCAGCCTCATTTCCCCGGAGAATCTCATCGGCGTTCTCAACCTGCTGCGGCAGGCCAGTCGCGCGCCGAAGGTGGTTCTTTCGACCAACGGTTACGGCCGGGAGCTCCTGCAGAACTTCGGGGCGCAGGCGGCGGGAATCACCATGCCGCTGGTTTACCGGCCGTTGGAGCTCGGCGGCCCGGCGACCGAGGCCTACCTCGACGCGATGACGCGGTACGCACCGCAGGTCACCCATCCCGAGAACGACGCCTCGGTGCTCGCCTACATCGCCACCGACATCTACCTGGAGGGCCTGCGCCTGGCCGGGGCCTGCCCGAACCGCCAGGGCTTCATCGGCCGGCTGCGCGCGGTGAACAGCTACGACGCCGGCGGCCTGATCAGCCCGATCAGCTTCCGCACCGACGCGATCCGGCCGACCACGTGCTACTCCTTCGTGCAGGCCAACTCGGCCGGCAACGGGTTCCTGGTGGTCGAGCCGGATCTGTGTGGCAGCGCGATCAGCCCCTGATCAGGGTCCCTGACCAGAGCCGCCGGCGGACCGGCCGACCGATGTTCACCCAGAACGGATTCGCCGTGGGCTCCTTCCCTGAACCCGGGTTGGGCGCCAGACTTCGTTGTTGTGAGCATCCTCGACGACGCCCTTGAGGGCATGGACCTCGACGTCCGACCGCAGGACGACCTCTTCGGCCATGTGAACGGCAGATGGCTCGTCGAGGCGGAGATCCCTTCGGACCGTTCGAGCTGGGGCCCGTTCGTACAGCTCGCCGACGCTGCCGAGCAGCAGGTCCGCGACATCATCGCCGACCTCGCCGCCCAGGACCCCGCCGCCCAGGGCGAGGAGACGCGGAAGATCGCCGACCTCTACAACTCCTTCCTGGACTTCGACGCGGTCCAGGCGCTCGGCCTCGACCCGGTACGTCCGCTGCTGGACGCCGCCGGGGCGCTGCGTGACGTCCAGGGCCTCGCCGCCTTCCTCGGCGGCTTCGAGCGGGTCGGCGGCAACGGGCTGTTCGGCTCCTATGTCGACACCGACGACCGCAACTCGGACCGTTACCTGTTCCATCTGCGGCAGGGCGGCCTCGGCCTGCCCGACGAGTCGTACTACCGCGACGACCGGTTCGCCGAGATCCGCGAGAAGTACGCCGCCTACCTGGCCCGCATGTTCGAGCTCGCGCAGCTGCCCGACCACGAGGAGGCCGCGCAGCGGATCCTCGCCCTGGAGACCCTGCTCGCGAAGGGCCACTGGGAGCGGGCCGAGACCCGCGACGTCCAGAAGACCTACAACCTCATGACCACCGCCGAGCTGGCGGCGCTGTGCCCCAGCTTCGACTGGGACGCCTACGTCACCGCGCTGGGCGGTCAGCTGACCGGCCCACACGCCACACTCGCCGAGGCGTGCGTGCGGCAGCCGTCGTTCTTCGAGCATCTGTCGATCGTGCTGAGCGACACTCCGGTCGAGGTCTGGCGCGAGTGGCTGGCGAGCCGGGTGCTGCGCGCGGCCGCACCGTACCTGTCGGAACCGTTCGTCCAGACGAACTTCGACTTCTACGGCCGCACCCTCAGCGGCGCGCCCGAGCCGCGGGCGCGTTGGAAGCGCGGGGTGTCGTTCGTCGAGACCGCGATCGGTGAGGCCGTCGGCCGGGAGTACGTCGCCCGTCACTTCCCGCCGCAGGCCAAGGCGCAGATGGACAACCTTGTCTCGAACCTGCTCGCGGCCTACCGCGAGTCGATCTCCCGGCTGGACTGGATGACCGAGGAGACCAAGCGGCGCGCCTACGAGAAGCTCGAGACGTTCCGGCCGAAGATCGGCTACCCCGACCGGTTCCGGGACTACTCGGCCCTGCAGGTGCGCCGGGACGACCTGGTCGGCAACGCGCAGGCCGCCGCCGCGTTCGAGACGGACCGGGAGCTCGCCAAGATCGGCTCGCCGGTCGACCGGGACGAGTGGTTCATGCTCCCGCAGACGGTCAACGCCTACTACAACCCGGGCACCAACGAGATCTGCTTCCCGGCCGGCATCCTGCAGAAGCCGTTCTTCAGCCCGGACGCCCACCCGGCCGAGAACTACGGCGGCATCGGCGCGGTCATCGGGCACGAGGTCGGCCACGGCTTCGACGACCAGGGGGCGCAGTACGACGGCGCCGGCAACCTCAACGACTGGTGGACCCCGGCCGACAAGGCCGCCTTCGAGGTGAAGTCCAAGACGCTGGTCGAGCAGTACAACGCGCTCGAGCCGCGCAACCTCCCCGGGGAGAAGGTGAACGGTGCGCTCACCGTGGGCGAGAACATCGGTGACCTCGGCGGCCTGACCATCGCGCACACCGCGTACATCATCGCCACCGGCGGCGAGGCGTCCCGGGATGACCGGCGGCGGCTGTTCATGAACTGGGCCTATGTGTGGCGCACCAAGCGCCGCCTCGAGCTCGAGCGCCAGTACCTCGCCACCGACCCGCACAGCCCGCCGGAGCTGCGGGCCAACATCGTGCGCAACCTCGACGAGTTCCACGAGGTCTTCGGCACCACCCCCGGCGACGGCCTGTGGCTCGACCCGGACGACCGGGTCCGCATCTGGTAGACCGCATCCGGTAGCGGACCCCCTCGGGAGCCTGCGGCAGGCTCCCGGGCTCCGGACTTTGGCTGCTGCCAAGCAAGGGTCGCCAGGCCGCTGCGCTGGCCTCCACGGATGCAGGGAGGAACAGGGCCGCCACACCTGGCGATCAAGCCCCGACCTGCGGCTCGCGTCGGTTTCCCGGGTCAAAGTTGAGGATCTGGTCGTCTGGTCAGTGGGGAGCGGGCAGCAGGATGGCGCCAGCCGGGTTTTGACGGGATGTGACCACTACCAGCTACTACTCGGCGACCATGGGGGGTGGGAGGGGTTGGAGGCCAGGAAGATCAAGGGATTTTGGTCGTTGTAACGACCAAAATCCCTTGATCTTGTCCGATAGCAAACGCGGACGCGGACGCGGACTCGGTGGCGGCTGGGTGTCGCCGCGCCGCCGGGCAGGGGCCGCCGCGCCTGGCCCATCAAGCCCCGACCCCTGACTCACGTCAGTTTCGTGCCAGAGTGGAGGATCTCGGTCGTTCCGACAGCCGAAACCCTCCACTCTTGCGGGTTACCAAACGACCCTGCGCCCCGTTTTGTCGCTCTTGATGTGAATTGCCGGCGACGATCTCAGGCGGCGGCGTTCGTCCCGTCCGCGCGCAGCACGCCACGGCGGATCAGCTCGCCGATGACCTCCTCGGCCGCCGCGCGGGCGTCGGCGAGCCGGGCCCGCGCCGCCGCCTGAGAGTGACCGGCGACGATGGCGTCGACGACGCGCCGCTGAGCCTCGACGACCTCCTCGGGTGCGCGCCGGTCACTCTCCCGCGCGGCCCAGGCGAGGAAACCGCCCACGCCGTGCAGCTCGGCGAGCAGGCGTGGGGTCGCACCCGCATCATGCTGCAGCTGGACGATCTCGGCGACGAGATCCTTCGTCCGGGTGCCGGCCACCGCCGCGTCGGCCCGTCCGTCGGCGGACGCACCGCCAGCGGACGCGTTGTCGGCAGACGTACCGCCAGCGGACGCGCTGTCGGCAGACGCGCTGTCGGCCAGCGCCTGGAGGAGGCCCTGGAGCCGGGCGAGCACCCGCGGGTCGCGGTCCTTCGCGACCCGCGCCGCCGCGACCCCGCTCAGCACGCCCAGGACGTGGAAGTCCGCGCGCAGCGTGCCGGCGTCGAAGTGCGCCACGATCGCCACCCGGTGCATCCGGGTGGCGATCAGCCCGTCCCGCTCGAGCAGCACGAGTGCCTCGCGGACCGGGGTGGGGCTCACCCCGAGCGCCGTGCCGATCCGTTCGACGTCGATCCGGTCACCGCGCCGGAGACTGCCCGCGAAGATCTCCCGCTGCACGTACTCGACGACCGCGGCGCTTGTTCGGGTGCGCCGCAGCGCGGCTGGGACAACCACCTGACCATCGTGACCACCACGGGCGGCAAACGTCAATTAAGTATCCAAAATTGTAGATTGCCAGCGGTACAGAGTGAACGTACACTCATGTCCGCGTGAGCGCGGCCACGGCCGCACCGACCCAAGGAGGCCCTGAATGGCGGGACTGGCTGGTCTGCGCGTGGTGGACGCCGACGCCCACATGACCGAACGCCACGACCTGTTTACCGAGCGCGCGCCGAAGGGGTACGAGGACCGGGTCCCCCACGTCGAGAAGATCGACGGCATGGACATGTGGGTCATCGAGGGCAAGACGTTCGGCAAGGCAGGCTCGGGCGGCACCGTCGACCACGACGGGAAGAAGCACGCGTTCCGCGACTCGCAGGGCGGCTCGTGGGGCATCAAGGACGTGCACCCGGCGGCGTGGGACCCGAAGACGCGCCTGGCCCTGATGGACGAGCTCGGCATCCAGGCCCAGGTCCTCTACCCGAACGCGATCGGCATCGGCGGCCAGAACCTGCGCAACTCGGTCAAGGACGAGGTACTACTCCGGCTGTGCGTCGAGCTGTACAACGACGCGATGGCCGAGGTCCAGGCCGAGTCCGGCAACCGGCTGCTCCCCATGCCGATCATGCCGGCGTGGGACATCGCGGCCTGTGTCCGCGAGGCCGAGCGCTGCGCCGCGCTGGGCTACCGCGGGGTCAACATGACCGCCGACCCGCAGGACTCCGGCTCTCCCGACCTCGGCCACCCCGACTGGGACCCGTTCTGGGAGGTCTGCGCCGGGCTGAAACTGCCGGTGCACTTCCACATCGGCGCCAGCCAGACCTCGCTGTCCTACTTCGGCACCACCTACTGGCCCAGCCAGGACAACTACGTCAAGCCGGCCATCGGCGGCGCCTCGCTGTTCCAGAACAACTCCCGGGTGCTGCTCAACAGCGCCTACTCGGGCATGTTCGACCGGCACCCCGACCTGAAGATGGTCTCCGTCGAGAGCGGCATCGGCTGGATCCCGTTCATGCTCGAGGCGATGGACTACGAGCTTGAGGAGAACGCCCCCAAGCACGCGGAGAAGCTGAACAAGCTGCCGTCGGAGTACTTCCGTGACAACTGGTACGCAACGTTCTGGTTCGAGACCGGCCGCGGCGACCTGCAGCACCTCATCGACCAGGTCGGCGAGGACACCATCATGTTCGAGACGGACTTCCCGCACCCGACCTGCCTGCACCCGGACCCCATCGGTCTGGTCAGCGAGAAGATTCTGAGCCTGCGCCCGGAGACGCAGGAGAAGGTCATGGGCGGAAACGCCGCCAAGCTCTACCGGATCTGACGACTCGTCGACGGATTGGGCGGCTGGGACACCTGGAACGAGCAGTGACCCGGCCGCCCACCCGGCATCCCCAGTGCGGATCCGCCCAGCTCAGGGCACCAAAAGATAAACGAACACTGACTTATTGTTATCCTGAGCGAACCGACCAATCGGGCGCACAGGAGCCAAGGAAATGACCGATACGACGACCCCCACCACGGGGGCCATTGACGCGGAGTGGGTCGAACAGCATTTCGATCACCTCTCCCCCGAGCTCGCCCGCGACCTGCATCCCGCGTTAGCGCTGGCTCGCTCAAAGTGCCCGGTCGCCCACAGCGATCAGCACGGAGGATTCTGGGTCGCGAGCGCCTACGAGGACGTTCTGAAGGTCGCCCAGGACTGGCAGACCTTCAGCTCCGAGCTGGGCATCACGGTGCCGCGCCAGGGCGAGCAGCGAAAGGTCCTCCCGGTCACGATCGACCCACCGCTGCAGCGCACCTTCAAGAAACTGATCAACATTCACTTCCGCCCGGCGACCGTCGCCGCCTGGGAATCAGCGACCCGCGATCTCGTGAACCGTCTCATCGACGGATTCATCGAGGCCGGTGAATGCGAGTTCATGGAGGCCTTCGCCCGGCCGCTGCCCGGCATGGCCTTCTTCGACCTGGCCCTGCACGCGCCCGCCGAGGACCTCGAGGAGGTCAACCGGCTGGCGACCCTCGCCTCGTCACCGCACCTGCCGGAATCCCGCGAGTCGCACGGCAAACTGGCCCTCTGGATCAAGGACTTCCTCGAGGAACGGCGACGGTCCGGCCCGCGCGACGACGTCGTGGACGCGGTGATGAACGCGGAGATCGAGGGCCGGCCGATCACCCTCGAGGAGGCGATCGGCACCATCCACCTGCTCATTCTCGGCGGCCTGGAGACGACCGCGGGCGTGCTCGGCGCCTCGCTGCTGCGCTTCTGCGCGCACCCGGAGATCCCGGCGCTGCTGCGCGAGCAGCCGGAGCTGATCCCCAAGGCGATGGAGGAGCTCCTGCGCCTCGACGGGTCCTTCATCTGCATCGGCCGCACCGCCAGGAACGACACCGAGCTCGACGGCAGGCAGATCAAGGCAGGTGAGCAGGTACTCATCTACTGGGCGTCCGCCAACCGGGACGAGGGCGAGTTCGCCAACCCCGACGAGTTCGACGTCACCCGGGAGCAGAACCGGCACATCGCGTTCGGCGCCGGGCCGCACCGCTGCGCAGGCTCCAACCTCGCCCGGATGAACCTGCGCATCGCCTACGAGGAGATCGTCCGCCGGCTGCATGACATCCGGCTGCAGCCAGGCGCGGACGTCCACTACCACTCGACCTTCAACCGGGCACCGCTTTCGGTGCCGATCACCTTCCGCCCCGGCCCCCGGGTCTTCCCGGCGGACTCGTAGCCACGACGTTGAACAGGTCGGCGGCGGAGGACAGGTCGGACAGGTCGGCGATGGCAGACGGGTCAGCGGAGACGGGGGCTCAGGCGGCGGACATCCAGGCCGCGGTCGCCGGCCGCACCGTGCCCGGACTACTCGCGCGGCAGTGCCGGACTCGACCCGACGAGGCCAGCGTGCACTGGCGGGACGGGGACACCTGGCGCGCCTGGTCGTGGCGGGAGTACGGGGCGCAGGTCGCCCGGATCGCGGGAGCGTTGGAACGGCTCGGGTTCCACCGCGGTGACCGGGCGGTGCTCCTGACCCACCCGGGCCCAGAGTTCCACGTGCTGGACTCGGCCGTGCTCCTGCTCGGCGGATGCCCGATCTCGATCTACAACTCGTCGCCACCCGAGCGGATCCGCCACCTCGTCGCGCACGCGGGCGCGAGCGTCGTCGTCGTGGCGGATCGTGTGCTCCTCGACAGGGTCCTGGCCGTCCGCCATGCGTTGCCGGGGCTGCGGCACGTCATCGTGCTGCGCCCCGGCACCGGCGACCCGGCCGACGCCCCGGTCGGTGACCTGGCCAGCGGCACGCCGACCGAAGGCCCGCCACCCGGTGGCGTGCTGCCTGACGGTGTGCCACGTGACGGTGCGTTCCCCGATGGCGTGCTGAGCTGGACGGACCTGCTCGAAGCCGAGCCGGTCGACCTCGCCGGGCGGGCGGCGCTGGCCCGGCCCGAGGATCTCGCCACCGTCATCTACACCTCGGGCACGACCGGGCTCCCCAAAGGCGTACTGCTCGACCAGCGGGCGGTGCTGTGGCAGTGCGAGAGCTACCGCCGCCGGCTCGACCGTGACCTGACCGGTGCCCGCTGGATCAGCTACCTGCCGCTCGCCCACATCGCCACCCGCTTCTACGCCCAGTACTGCCACGTCTACGCCGGCCTGGAGGATGTCGTCTGCCCCAACCCGGCCGACGTCGCCTCGGTGCTCCCGGACCGGCCGCCACAGCTGTTCTTCGCCCCGCCCTACCTGTGGGAGCGGTTCCTGGGCGAGCTGCGGGCCTGGGTCGACTCCATCGGTGACCCGGCGCTGGCGGACCGGTACCGGCGCGCGCTGGAGCTCGGCCAGCGGGTCGCGCTGCACGAGTTCGCGGGCGAGGCGATCCCCGGCGAGCTGGCCGGCGAGTACGCACGACTGCGACCGGCCGCCCGGGAGCTGCGTGCCCGCCTCGGCCTCGGTGACCTCTGGACGGGCGCGATCGGCGCCGCGCCGGCGAACCCGGCGCTGCTGGCCAGCTGGATCGGCCTGGGCGTGCCGATGTTCGAAGGCTACGGCCTGTCCGAGTCGACCGGACTGCTCACCGTCGACCCGTTCGCGTACCGGCCTGGCACCGTCGGCCGGCCCATGCCAGGTGTCGAGGTACGCCTCGACGACGACGGTGAGCTGCTGTTCCGCTCCGGGGCAGCGTTCCGCGGCTACCTCGACGACCCCGCGCAGACCAGCGCCGCGGTCGATCGGGATGGCTGGGTCCGCACCGGCGACCTCGCCTGGCTCGACGACGGCTACGTCGTCCTGCGGGGTCGCAAGAAGGAACTTCTCATCACGGCCGGCGGGGAGAACGTCTCACCGGTCGCCGTCGAGATGGCGCTCGCCGCCCAGCCGCTCGTCGGGCAGGTCTGCGTCGTCGGCGACGGCCAGCCGGGCCCGGGGGCGCTGGTCATCCTGGACCCGCAGGCCGCCGAGCACTGGGCCACCGAGCACTGGACCACCGAGCACTGGACCGCCGAGCAGGGCGCCGTGGGCCACGACCCGGCCGACCCGGCCGAGCCGGCTCGGCCGGCCATGCCGGTCGACCTGGCCGACCTGGCCGCGCATCCGGACCTGCTCGCCGCGCTGGCCCGGCAGATCGGCGCGGCGAACGAAACCCTGGTCCGCCCGGAGAAGGTCCGCCGGTTCCGCGTGCTGGCGGCCGAATGGCTGCCGGACTCCGACGAGCTCACGCCGACCGCGAAGCTGCGCCGTGCCCAGATAGCGGCCAAGTACGCCGCGGACATCGCCGCGATGTTCGCCGCCCCGCCGAACGTCCCCGCCGCCCCCCGACGGCCCGCGGACACTCCCTCTTCCGGACGTCCGTCCGCCACCGACTGGTAACCGTCCGGCCAGGCCAGGTGTGCAGGCTCGGTGACGCGAACCGGCTGTGCACCTGTCTGGGAGGATCCGCATGAAACGTTCCTGGCTCGTCCGTGCCGCCGCGGCGATCGCCTCGGTGGCCGTCGCCGGTGCCGTGGTGAGCACGTCGTCGGCGACGGCCAGACAGCCGCGGCGCGACGATCCGGCCACGGTCGCGTTCGCCGCCACCACGCGGTCGACGTCCTGGACGCAGGTGCAGAAAATCGCGTTGCGCTTCCCGACCTACCATCCGCAGGGATTGGCGCTCGTCGGCGACAGGATCTTCCTGTCGACCGTCGAGATCCTGGAGGCTCCGGTGCGCTACCCGGCGCCCGTCGACGGCTACGACCGGACGCCGGGCCGGGGCGTCGGGCATGTGCTCGTCCTGGACCGGCAGGGCACCCTGCTCAAGGACGTGACCCTCGGCGAGGGCACGGTCTACCACCCCGGCGGCATCGACTTCGACGGGACGTCGGTGTGGGTCCCGGTCGCCGAGTACCGGCCGAACAGCAGGGCGATCGTCTACCGCCTCGACCCGCGGACGTACCGGGCCGCCGAGGCGTTCCGGGTGAACGACCACGTCGGCGGGGTCGTCCGGGACCGGGAGACCGGCATCGTGCACGGCGTGAGCTGGGGCTCGCGCACCCTGTACGCCTGGTCGGCGAACGGCCGCCAGCTGACCCGGCAGGCGAACGAGGACCACATGCTCGACTACCAGGACTGCGACTACGCCGGCGCCGGCAAGCAGATCTGCGGCGGGGTCACCGGCCTTGCGACCGCGACCGGCGGCAGCTACGAGCTGGGCGGGATCGCGCTGCGCGACCTGTCGGACAACGCGATCCTGCACGAGATCCCGTTCCCGAAGTTCTCCTCGGCCGGCCACGTCGTCACCCGCAACCCCATCGCCCTGGAGCGGACGGGTAGCACGCTGCGCATGTTCACCGCGCCGGACGACGGCGAGGAGGTCGCCGGCACGGAGCTGATCGTGTTCGAGTCGCCCGTCGCCTGAGACCGAGGTCGGTCTGCCCGGCCGGGTGCGGTGCCCGGCCGTTTCAGATAGCAGTTGTCGGATGCGGTGGCAGCTGACGCCGGGCGAGGTGACATGGGCGTCGGAAAGTGGGCCGGCCGCCGACCAGCAGGACGGCCGGAACCGCGGCGTTTGGCGAGTCGCAAGAGTGAAGGATTTCGGTCGTTCCGACGACCAAAATCCTTCGTTCTTGCGGGTCGTCTGGTGCATTTTGGGCGGTTTGCCACTGCTGGGCGGCGGCGCGGGATCGTCGGTTGGGTGGCCGTGCGGGTGGGGTTCGCCCTCCGTCGGCACGGCTCCGCCAAGCCCATACCGGTGCCCCGGATCCGCCGTTTCTCAAAATTCTGCTACGGGCTCTGCGGCGGCAAGAATCCTCACTTCTTGCCTGGAGGCAGCGGCGGCGGAAGCCCGAAGCTCGGGATGCGGCGCCATGCCCGCCAACTACCAGAAATTCTCAACTCTTCATTGCGAACGACTCGGCCTCCGGGGACTTCGGTGACACCGAGGCTGGGCCAGAGGACGCCGGGTGCGGGACGGCGGCCGCGGCCCGGTCGCGGCGCAGCAGGGCCGCCACGGCGAGGGCGGCGACCGCGGCCGCGACGGCCGCGCAGGTGAGCGCGAGCTGCATGCCGTCGACGAACGCGCTCTGCGCCTGGCGCGCCACCTCGGGTCCCAGCCGGGAGGCGACCGCCAGCGAGGAGCGGGCCTGTTCGACGACCTGATCCGGCAGACCGGCCGGCTGCAGCTGGTCGCGGTAGGTCGACTGCATGACGCTGCCGAGCACGGCGATGCCGAGCGCGCCGCCCAGCTCGCGGGCCAGGTCGTTCACCGCCGAGCCGACGCCCTGCTTCGCGGCCGGCAGCGCCTCGGTGATCGCGGTCGTCGCGGGGGTCATGGCCAGGCCCATACCGGCGCCGAGCGGCAGCAGGCCGGCGAGCAGCGACCAGTAGGCGCTCGTGCCCTCCAGCCGCGAGATCACCAGCAGACCGGCGGTGACCAGGACGAGCCCGAGGATGATCACCGGGCGCGCGCCCACCCGGGGAACCAGCCGGGGCGCCATCCCGCGGGCACCGGACATGATCGCCAGGGACATCGGCAGCAGGCTCAGGGCCGCGCGCAGCGCGCTGTCACCCCGGACGAGCTGCAGATACTGCAGGACCAAAAAGATGAAGCCGAAGAAGCCGAAGAACTGCACCGTGATCGACAGCGTCCCGGCGGCGAAGGCGCGATGACCGAACAGGCGCGGGTCAAGAAGCGGGCTGCGGGCCCGAAGCTCCCAGGCCACGAACCCGGCCAGCACCGCGAGCCCACCCGCGATGCCGCCGAGCGTCCAGGGGCTGGTCCATCCCTCGGTCGGCGCCTCGATCACCGAGTAGACCGTGACGCCGAGGCCGACCACCGTCAGCAGCGCGCCGAACAGATCCAGCCGCGGGGCGGACGGGTCAGCCGACTCCGGGATCACCCGCAGCGTCGCGGCCAGGGCGACCACGGCGAGCGCGACGTTCAGCCCGAAGACGGAACGCCACGACCAGAACTCCAGGAGCAGGCCGGAGGTGAGCACTCCCAGCAGGGCGCTCGCCCCGGCGACGCCCGTCCAGGCCCCGACGGCGCGCGGGCGCTGATCCGCGGGGAAGGTCGCGGTGATGGTCGACAGGGTCGCCGGCATCACCAGGGCGGCGCCGGCGCCGAGCACGGCGCGCAGGGCGATCAGCCAGCCGGGAGTGCTCACCGCCAGCGCCGCCACCGAGCCGGCACCGAAGATCGCGAGGCCGGCGATCAGGGCTCGGCGGCGTCCGTACCGGTCGCCGATGGCCCCGCCGAGCAGCAGCAGAGCAGCGAATGGCAGGGCGTAGGCATCGATGATCCAGGACAGCTGGGTCTGGGTGGCATGGGTGTCGCGCGCGATCGACGGGAGCGCCACGTTCAGCGACGCGACGGCGGCGACGACGGTGGCGAGCGCGAGCATGATCACTGGGAGGGTGGCGCGGCTGGTGGCTCCGGCGGCGCCGCCGCGAACGCCGATGCCGCTGGTGCCGCTGGTGCCGCTGGTGCCGACGGTGCCGCTGGTGCCGACGGTGCCGCTCTGCGGGCCGGTTGGCGGCTCCTGGGCCGCCATGGGAATGGTCATCGTGACCTCCGGTGGGGAGATGCTGACGTTGCCAACCTGCGGCACCGCGTCCCATGATTTCAACGGTGATGAATAAACCCGTCGCGGGCAGCCGCGGCCGACGGCCCGGCAGCCCGGACACCCGCGCCGCGATCCTCGAGGTCGCCCGCCGCCGTTTCCTCGACCAGGGGTACCGCTCGGTCTCGCTGCGTGCGATCGCCGCCGAGGCCGGCGTGGACGTCGCCCTGATCAGCTACTTCTTCGGCTCCAAGAAGGGCCTGTTCGGTGCGGCGCTCGGTCTGGTCGCCAACCCGCCCGAACTGCTGTCCAGCGCGCTGCAGGGTGACCGGGCCACCATGCCGGAGCGGGTGCTGCGCACGATCGTCACCACCTGGGACGAGCCCGACCTCGGCGGCCAGCTGGAGGTCATGGCGGTGGCGCTGATGCAGGAGCCCGAGTTCGCCCGGCTGTTCCGGGAGGTACTGGAGCGCGAGATCATCGGTCGGGTGGCCGAGTACCTGGGCGGCGCCGATGCCCCCCAACGGGCAGCCGCGTTCAGCGCGCAGGTGGCCGGCATCATTTTCAGCCGCTACATCCTCCGGCTCGAACCCATCGCGAGCATGCCCGCCGATGAATTAGTCCGGTACCTCTCCCCCGGCCTGCGTGCCGTGCTGCGCTCCCCGCACCCAGGCTGGCGATGACGGTCACCGCGAGCGACACGGAACTGGCCACCCGTGCCATATTCGGACGCGTGACCAGTCCACAGGAGACACGCAGACGACTTCCGGCCTTCGCCGAGGTCGGGCTCGGCCTGGGCCAGATCGTGGACGGCGAGCTGCCCGGCACCATCGAGGTGCTTCCGACGATGTGGGCGTCCGGCAGCCGCCGGCCGATGATCTCGATCGCGGCCACCTGGGTCGACACCCAGCTCGGCATGCTCGCCATCCAGGCCCTCGAACCGCGGCTGGTGGTCACCCTCGAACTGGACGTCCACCTGTTCGACGGGATCGACGGCGCCACCTCACTGCGCACCGCGGCGCGCATCGCCCGCGCCGGGTCGTCGATTGTCGTCGCCCGGATGGACATCACCACGGCGACGGGGGTACGGGTCGGTTTCGGCCACGGCACGTTCATGGCCGCGCCCGACCCGACGAGGACGATGCCCAGCATCGCGAAGGCGCTGGCCAGGTACCAGGCCGGGCAGGCACCCCTGGACGAGCCGTTCGCGCGGCGGGTCGGCTGCGAGCGCACCGCGCCGGGCGAGGCCGTGATGCCCGTGGCCCCCTACGTGGTCAACGGCACGAAGGCGATCCAGGGCGGCCTGCTCACGGCGACCGTCGAGGAGGCCGCGCGCTCCGCCGACCCCGACAACCGGCCGCTGGCGCATATGCACGTCCGCTACCTGCGGCCGGTGCGGGTCGGGCCCGCCGTCGCCCGCGCCGCCGTGCACGGGGGCATCGGCGAGGTCGACGTCCACGACAGCGGCACCGGGGCACTCGCCCTGATCGGCACCACCCACGCCGCCACCAGCTGAGCCCGCGTCCGGCCTCCGGCGGCAGCTCAAGGCACACAACACCAAAATTCACCACAAAAGCGACTAAACCCACTTGGCGGCCCGCAAGCGTGAAGGATTTCGGTCGTCGGAACGACAAGAATCCTTCACTCTTGCGACTCGTCAAGCCGGAGCTCCAGCCCCCAGGGCGGGCATCGCCTGGCCGCGCGCCACCGGCGGATCCGAGCCCTCACCCGCCCCATAGTTTCAGTTACAGCACTACTGAAGCTAAGATTCGACCATGGTTTCAGGTCCGTCGGGCGGCCAGCGGGCCGGAGACACCCAGGCCGGCACGGGCGCGGGCACGGGCACCGGCTGGCCGGCCCTGGGCTGGGAGGAGCACGACTGGGCCTCGAAGATCCCGGATGATCTGGTCTCCACCCGGATGCGCGCACGCCATCGGGGTCCGTATCGAGCCGCCGTCGTGCCGGTGATCGCCGACCGGGCTCCGCCGCTCCCCGTCCACGTGGCGTCGCTGGCGGACGACGCCTCGGCCGAGATCGCCCGCTTCGACGCGGAACTCGGCGCGGAGGTCGCGCCGTTCGCCTCCGTCCTGCTCCGTTCCGAGTCCGCCTCATCCTCCAGGATCGAGAACCTCACCTCGGGAGCCAAGGCGATCGCCCTCGCCGAGCTCGGCAGCACCGAGAAACGCAACGCGGCCGAGATCGTCGGCAACGTCGCCGCGATGCGGGCGGCCCTCGACCTCGCCGACCGCCTGGACGAATCCGCCGTCCTCGCGATGCACGCCGCGCTGATGGCGGGCCACGCGCCGAGCATCGGCGGCCGGTGGCGCGAGGAGCAGGTCTGGATCGGCGGCGACTCCTACGGGCCCCATGGGGCGTCGTTCATACCCCCGCATCACCGCCACGTCCCGGCCCTGATGGCGGATCTCCTGTGCTTCGCGAACAGGGCCGATGTTCCGGTCCTGAGCCAGGCCGCCGTCGCGCACGCCCAGTTCGAGACGATCCACCCGTTCCCCGACGGGAACGGCCGAACCGGCCGTGCGCTCGTCCACGCGATGCTGCGTCGCCATGGCCTGACCCGCAACGTCACGGTGCCGGTCTCGGCCGGCCTGCTCACCGACACCGCGGCCTACTTCGACGCCCTCGACGCCTACCGTGACGGCGACGTGGCCCCGATCGTCGAAAGGTTCGCGACGGCGTCGGTCACCGCGATCACGAACGGGCGCCAGCTGGCGAGCGAGCTGCGGGCGATCCGCGCCGGCTGGGAGAATCGGCTGAAGATCCGGCGCGACGCCCGGGCGTGGCAGCTCGCGGACCTGCTGCTGCGCCAGCCCGTCGTCGACGCCCAGGCGGTGGCGGCCGAGCTGGGTGTCACCCGACAGAACGCCCAGCGGGTGATCGCGCCACTGGCGGAGGCCGGGATCATCACCGAGTTCACCGGCTTCACCCGCAACCGGATGTGGCAGGCCTCCGAAGTCCTCAGCGCGCTGGACTCGTTCGCCGCCCGCGCCGGCCGCCGCGGCGCCCCGTAGTAGCGGCCAGGGGGCACACCCGGCCAGCGAACGCGGTTCGACGGGGGGCGGCAGCAATACCGAACAGATGCGGCCGAGCAGATGCGTTGGAGCCGCGGAGATCCGGGCCCGGGCAGCATCCTGCTGCCATTATTAAGCTATAGCATGCTGGGGGGCTTGCCGCAAGACCCAGGTTGTACCGCAGAATCGCGGACCGAAGCCGGAACTGCGGAAACGAGGGTCGCGATATGCACGTGTCGCTGTCGACGAACGAACCACACGGGGTGGACATCCACCTCGGTTCGGAGCCGCTCGCGTGAATCCGGTGACGACGAGCGCGTTCGGTCTTCCCGACCATCTCACCGCCAAGGCCGCGCCGGAGCTGATCGCCGACGACGAGCGGCATCTGGCAGCCGTCGCGGCGAGCCTGGAGCAGTCGATCGCCGACCTGGTCCGCCGGCTCGACGCCGAGCGGCTGGCTCCCGGTGGTCTCGGCCAGGCGGCGATGGATCGGGACATCGAGATCTACCGGCTGAGCACCCGCCTGCGCGCCCTGCGCCGCTTCGGTCTGGACCTGTGCCTCGGCCGCATGGTCCACCCGGACGAGCCCGAACCCCTGTACGTCGGGCGGCTCGGCCTCACCGACGGCGCGGGGCGCCGGCTGCTGCTCGACTGGCGCTCCCCCGCGGCCGAGCCGTTCTTCGGCGCGACCCATGCGAACCCGATGGGCCTGACCAGCCGCCGCCGCTACCGCTGGGCCCGCGGCCGGATCAGCGACTACTGGGACGAGATCTTCACCGACGACGTCTTCGACGGGCACGCGGCGCTCGACGACCAGTCCGCGTTCATCGCCAGCCTCGGCAGCAGCCGGACGTCCCGCATGCGCGACGTGCTCGGCACCATCCAGGCCGACCAGGACGCCATCATCCGGGCCGGGTCCGACGGCGCGCTGGTCGTCGACGGCGGCCCGGGCACCGGCAAGACCGTCGTCGCGCTGCACCGCACCGCCTATCTGCTCTACTCCGACGCCCGGGTCGGGGCCCGCCGCGGTGGCGTGCTGGTGGTCGGCCCGCACCAGCCGTACCTGGCCTACGTCGCGGACGTCCTGCCGAGCCTCGGCGAGGAGGGCGTGCAGACCTGCACCGTGCGCGACCTGGTCACCGAAGGCGCGGCGGCGGTGGTCGAGGCCGACCCGGAAGTGGCCCGGCTGAAGTCGTCGGCGGACCTGGTGGGGGCGATCGAGGCGGCCGTCCGGTTCTACGAGGAGCCCCCCACCCAGGGCATGACGATCACGACCGGCTGGTCGGAGCTGTGGCTCGGCCCCGACGACTGGGCCGAGGCCTTCGACGCGCCGGAGCCCGGCACCCCGCACAACGAGGCACGTGACCGGGTCCTGGCGGAGCTGCTCACGATCCTGCTGGACAAGCACATCGACGCCGCCGGTATGGACTCCGACGGCGGCGACCGCGGCGAGGCCACGGCCGGGCTGGTCCGCCGGTCGCTGCTGCGCAACCGGGAGCTGCTCACCGCCCTGAACAACGCCTGGCCGCTGCTTGAGGCGGCCGACCTGGTCGCGGACCTGTGGTCGGTGCCCGCCTACCTGCGCAGATGCGCGCCGTGGCTGAGCCCGGACGAGGTCCGCCGGCTCCAGCGCCCGCGGGCGGGCGCCTGGACCGTCGCCGACCTGCCGTTCCTCGACGCGGCCCGCCGCCGCCTCGGTGACCCGGCCGAAGCCCGCCGCCGACGCCGGCAGTCCGCCGCGACCGCGGCCGAACAGGAGCGCATGACCAGGGTCATCGACAACCTGCTCGCGGCCGACGACGACGGCGAGGGCGCGATGACGATGCTGCGCGGGCAGGACCTCCGGGACACCCTCGTCGACTCCGCCGCGCTGCCGGCGACCGACCCGGACCTGCTCGCCGGCCCGTTCGCGCACATCATCGTGGACGAGGCCCAGGAGCTGACCGACGCGCAGTGGCAGATGCTGCTGGCACGCTGCCCGTCCCGCAGCTTCACCGTCGTCGGGGACCGCGCCCAGGCCCGGCACGGTTTCACCGAGTCGTGGCAGGAGCGGATCGGGCGGGCCGGCTTCGACCGGATCACGCTGGCGTCGCTGACCGTCAACTACCGCACCCCCGAGGAGGTCATGGCCGCGGCCGAGCCGGTCATCCGCGCGGCGCTGCCGGACGCCAACGTGCCGACCTCGATCCGCAGCAGCGGCCTTCCCGTCGTGTACGGGTCGACGTCCGAGCTGGGTTCGATCCTCGACACGTGGCTCGCCGCGAACACCGAAGGGACCGCCTGCGTCATCGGCGATCCGACGTTCGCGGCGACGTCGCGGGTGCGGTCGCTGCCACCGGAGCTGTCGAAGGGGCTCGAGTTCGACCTGGTCGTCCTCGTCGACCCGGCGGCGTTCGGCGACGGCGTCGAGGGGGCCGTCGACCGCTATGTCGCGATGACCCGCGCCACCCAGCAGCTCGTCATCCTCACCAGCCGCTGACCGCGACCTGACCCGCCAGCTCGCTGGCCCGGTGTTCCGCGAGCAAGGGTCGCCAGGCCACTGCGCCGGCCTCCACGGATGCAGGGAGGAACAGGGCCGCCACACCTGGCCGATCAAGCCCCGACCCGCGGCTCGCGTCGGTTTCTCGGGTCAGGATGGCGCCAGCCAGATTTTGGCGGGATCTGACCACTACCAGCTACTACCCGACGACCATGGGGAGCGGGAGGGGTTGGAAGCCGGGAAGATCAAAGGATTTTGGTCGTTGTAACGACCAAAATCCCTTGATCTTGTCCGATGGCAACCGCGGACGCGGTTGCGGCCGGGTGTCGCCGCGCCGCCGGGCAGGGGCCGCCGCGCCTGGCCCATCAAGCCCCGACCCGCGACTCAGTCAGTTTGGTGTCAGAAGTGAAGATCTTGGCGCCGGCAGCAACCGAAATCCTCACTTCTTGTGGATTGTCAAGCGATCCCGCGCCCCGTTTGTGACTATTGCCGTGAATTGCTGGCGTCGGGTTGCCGGGAGTGCCGTGCGGTCGACTTGCCGAGCCCGGCGTCGCCGCCAAGGATCCAACGCACACGATGCGTCATCCGAACAGGTCAGCCAACCGCGCTCTGTCCGGAAGCCAGCCGGACTACCCGCCGGTGCCGAATACGCAATGCCGGGAGACGTCGACATGGGTGATCCGGGTTTTCCCTTCGAGGACCGGCAGGACTTCGCCGACGCGGAGCGGGGGCTGATCGCGACGCTGGACCCCGGGGTGGTCGAGGACGACCACGGCACGGTGGTCTGGGACAACGACTCCTATGCGTCGTTCCTGCGTGGTGACGGTGCCGACTCGGTACACCGGAGCCTGTGGCGGCAGTCGTCGCTGGTCACCCGCCAGGGGCTGTTCGAGGTCGTGCCCGGTATCTACCAGGTGCGGGGCCTGGACCTGTCGAACGTCTCGTTCGTGGAGGGCGACACGGGCGTAGTCGTCATCGATCCGCTGTTGTCGGTGGAGACCGCGCGGGCGGCGATGAAGCTCTACCGGTCGCAGCGCGGCGGCCGGCCGGTCACCGGTGTGATCTACACGCACAGCCACGCCGACCACTTCGGCGGGGTGAAGGGCGTCGTCGACGAGGCGGATGTCGACGCCGGCCGGGTGCCGGTGATCGCGCCGCAGGGGTTCCTGGAGCACGCGATCTCGGAGAACGTCTACGCGGGCACGGCGATGGCCCGCCGGGCCGGCTACATGTACGGCGCGGCGCTGCCGCGCGGGCCCCGGGGCGGGGTCGGGGCCGGGCTGGGGCAGACGACCTCGACCGGGACGGTGAGCCTCATCCCGCCCACCGTCGACATCACCCGGACGGGCCAGGAGCTGACCGTCGACGGGGTACGGATGGTGTTCCAGCTGGCGCCGAACTCCGAGGCACCGGCGGAGATGCACTTCCTGCTCCCCGCGCGGCGGGCACTGTGCATCGCCGAGAACGCGACCCACACCCTGCACAACGTGCTGACGCTGCGCGGGGCGCTGGTGCGTGACCCGCGTTCCTGGGCCCGCTATCTGACCGAGGCCATCGAGATGTTCGCCGGCGCCGCCGACGGCGCTTCGGGCGTGGACGTCGTCTTCGCGTCGCACCACTGGCCGACCTGGGGCGCGGACAACGTCGTCGAGTTCCTGCGGCTGCAGCGCGATCTGTATGCGTACCAGCACGACCAGACCGTCCGGCTCATCAACAAGGGCTGGACCGGGGCGGAGATCGCCGAGATGGTCGAGCTGCCGCCAGCCCTGCGGCGCGCCTGGCATGCACACGGCTTCTACGGGTCGGTCAGCCACAACGTCAAGGCGGTCTACCAGCGCTACATGGGCTGGTACGACGGGAATCCGGCCCGGCTGTGGCAGCATCCCCCGGCGGAGGCGGCACGCCGCTACGTCGAGTTCATGGGCGGCGCCGACGCCGTGGTCGACAAGGCGCGCCGTTGTGCCGACGAGGGCGACCTGCGGTGGGCCGCGCAGGTGCTCGACCATGTCGTGTTCGCCGAGCCCGACCACAAGGAAGGCCGGGCCCTGCTCGCGGACGTGCTCGAACAGCTCGGGTTCGGCTGTGAGAACGGCACGTGGCGCAACTGCTACCTTTCCGGGGCGCAGGAGCTGCGGGACGGCAACTTCGGCACACCGACCGTGACCAGCGCCCCCGACCTGCTCGCCCAGCTCCCTCCGGAGATGTTCCTCGACGCGCTGTCGGTGCAGGTGAACGGGCCCGAGGCGTGGCATCTCGACCTGGCGATCCGCTGGGTGTTCCCCGACGACCGGCCGGACGGGTCGTCCTTCCGCACGACGCTGACCAACGGCGTCCTCACCGCGGTGCGCGGAGGTGCCGGTGACGTCTCACTCACGATCACCCTGCCCCGGGCGGCGATGACGGCGGTGGCCGCGGGCCGCCTCGACGCCGCCCGCGGCGCCGGGCTCTCGCTCGACGGCGACGAGCGGACCCTGCAGCAGCTGCTCGGCGTCCTAGACCCCGGTGACCCCGGTTTCAACATCGTCGAACCCTGATCCGCCCCTGATCCGACACCTGTGGGTGGCATTGCCGGCAAGCAAGAAAGGAGGATTTCGGCTACCACAATGACCAAAACCCTCACTTCTTGCGGATTATCAGGCGACCCTGCGGGGGCTTTTTGCCGCTCTTGTCATGAATTTTTCGGCCCAGGTGCCAAGGCACGCCACCAGCGGAGCTCATAGCCGCGCAGGAGATCGCCAGCTGCGGCCGATGGCGGGCAGCTCCCCGCCGGTCAGCGGCCACCGCCGATCGCCTTTCCGAACAGCAGGGCGCCGAGCAGGAGGAACAGCACCATCATGACCGGCCCGTTGTGCGCGACCATCCACCGCCGCCACTCGTCGAGCGGCGCCCTCGCCCGTTCCCCCAGCGCAAGGTAGAAGACCAGCGGTGTCAGGATGCCCACCGAGCCGAGCAACACGTAGACCGTGAGCGCGCCGGCCTGGGCCAGCCCGGACACCCCGGTCTGGGCGACCACGGCAGCGGCGGTCACGGTCAGCGACAGGTTCTTCGGGTTGGCAGCCGCCACCAGCGCGCCGAGCCTCGCCGACCGCCGCGGGCCGATCTTCTGGATCGTCGCCATCCAGGTCGGCTGGGGCGCCGGGTGCCGCCCGTCCGGGCGACGCCGCCACAGCTGGGCCGCGCGCCACAGGAACAGCGCCCCGAGACATCCCTTGATCACCCGTACCGCGGTCGTGGGGCCGCTGTGAGCGCTGTAGTCGCGGCCGTCCGCGACGACCAGGGCGAGCGCGGTGACGACGCACAGCCCCACCAGCCAGCCGGCCGCGAAGGCCGGCCCACAGGCCCGTGCCCGCGGCGCGCCCAGCAGCAGGATCATCGCGACGATCGGCAACGGGCTGATCGCCGCTCCGACCGCCAGTGGCAGGAGAACCTCCGCCGCCTCACCCATGGCCGGACATTTCACCCCGGCGACGAGCCTTCCGGCGAGGCCCCCGCATGGACACTCCATGAATTCGATCCACCACTCCAAGTATCCCAGCGTGGGTGGACGACCAGATCAGGACCGACCAGCCGGGGAGCCGGGGAGCCGGAAGCATCCCTCGCTGCGGCGACGTCTCCGAAGGCCGGGTTTTCGGTGCGAACCACGGAAGAAGTTCGCCCGCGCGGCCATGAAAATCCCGCAACGCCTGCTGTTGCACGATCACACTGCCCGCAGCCGGCCACGGGCTGTCCGCCCGAGCCTCGGTCAACTGCCGATTCTGCTCGGCGTAGGCGGGCGCCGACCCGCGACCCGGCGCCCGCCACGACTGCTGCTCGACGGCAAGGTTGGTGGCGGGTCAGCCCGCAACCGCTGGCCCGCCGTGCACACTGAGCCGGTGGATGATCGTGCCGAAGCGAGCGAGGCGCCAGCCCGCGACGTGCCTGCGCCCGACGCGATCGTCGGGCGCAGGCGGGAGATCGCGGCGCTGCGCGGATGGCTGAGGTCGGCTGGCGGCGGCGCCGGTCGCCTGGTGCTGTGCGCGGGCGAGGCGGGAATCGGGAAGACCCGACTGGCGCGCGAGCTGGCCGGGATGGCCCTGGCCGGCGGGTGCGCCGTGGCGTGGGGTCGCTGCGCCGAGACGGAGGGCGCACCCGCCTTCTGGCCGTGGCGCCAGGCGCTGCGGTCCCTCGGCGCCGATCCCGACGGTGTGCTGGGGCGCGGCGAGGCGCAGTCGCCGCAGGACAGGTTCCGGGTGTTCGAGGGCGTCGCCGACGCGATCGGTGGCATCGCGGCCCGGGGTGGGCTGACCGTGGTCCTCGACGACATCCACCGCGCCGACGAGCCTTCCCTGCTCGTCCTGCGCCATCTCGCCGATCAGGTGGCCGACGCGCAGCTGCTGATCCTCGCCACCTTCCGTGACCGCGAACCGGCCGGCGCACTCGCCCGCGTGCTGCCCGATCTGCTGCGGTCACCGGCCGCCGTGCGTCTCGACCTACGGGGATTCGACCTGGCGGAGGTCAGCGAACAGCTGCGGCGCATGACGACCTCGGGGACGGACTCGGGGACGGACTCGGGGACGGAGGTCGCCGCGTCCGATGGCGAGTCCACCGCCACCGCCGACGAGACCGAGGCCGAGATGACGGCGTCGGCGTCGGCGTCCGCGACGGCGCGGCTGGTGCTTGAGGTCACCGCTGGGAACCCGCTGTTCGTCCGGGAGATCGGACGGGCGGTGGTGGAAGGCACCTGGCGACCGGAGCAGCCCCCGCGTACCGTGCTCGACGCCGTTGGCGCCCGGCTCGACCGGGTCGGTCCACGATGCCGCCGGCTGGTGCAGGCGGCCGCCGTCGCCGGCCGGCGTTTCGGGATCGCGCTCGTCGCCACGATGATCGGCGAGCCCGTCGAGGAGTGCCTGCGGCTGGCCGACGAGGCGGCCGCGCATGGCCTGCTCGACCGGCTCGGCGCCGGCGAGTTCCAGTTCGTGCACGTGCTGACCAGGGACGCCGTCGAGGCGTCACTCGCCGGCCCGGAATCGGCCAGCCTGCACCGCGCGGTTGCCACCGCCCTCGCGGACCGGTTCGCGGACGATCCGGCCGAGCACCTCGCGGACATCGCGCGGCACTGGGCGCAGCTCGCGCCCTACGGCGCGGCCGAGGCCGAGGCGGCCCGCGTCTGGACGGCACGGGCCGCCGATGAGGCGGTGCGCCGCCTCGCCCACGAGGAGGGCGCACGGCTGTACCGGGCCGCTCTCACCTTCGGCCAGAGCTCGACGACCGACACCGACCGGTGTCACCTGCTGGTCGCGCTCGGCCGGGCCAGCTACCTGGCCGGTGATCTGGCTGGCTGCCTGGACGCCGCCGCCCGGGCGGCCGACGCCGCACGCGCGGCCGGACGGCCCGATCTGCTCGCCGACGCCGCACTGGTGCTCGAGGCGGCGCCGGGGCAGGACGTCAACGCGCTCGCCCACCAGCTCTGCGAGGAGGCCCTCGCCCGGCTGGGCACAGCCACAGCGGCCACTGGCACAGCAGTTACTGGCACAGCAGCCGCGACCGCGGTGTCCGAGGACCCGACGTCCCCGACGGTGGCGTTGCGCGCCCGGCTACTGGCCCAGCGCGCCCACCTCGCGTTCTACGCCGGCGAGCAGGACCAGCTGGCGAGCCAGAGCGCCGAGGCGCTCACGCTCGCCCGCAGGTGTGCTGACGACCAGGCGCTCACCGACGCGCTGCGCGCCCGGCAGGAAGCCTGCCCGGGGCCGGCGGGCCGGGAGGAGCGGCTTGCGCTGGCCACCGAGATGCTGGCGCTCTCCCGGCGGACGAACAGTGCCCGAACGGCCATGTGGGGCGAGCTGTGGCGAATCGAGGCGCTGGTCGAGAGCGGCCAGCTTCCGGCGGCGGCCGAGGAGCTCCCCGGACTGCGGGCAGCTGTCGAGCAGGTCGGCGGACCGGTCAGTGCCTGGCACCGTGACCGGGCCACCGCGTGCGTCGCCCAGGCACGGGGCCGCTACGCCGAGGCGCTCGCGGCCGGGCGGCGCGGGTTCGACCGTATGCGTGTCATCGAACCCGCACCGGCCGGCGGCGCCTACATGGCGCTCACCTACGCGCTCGCCTGCCACCTCGGCCTCGGCGCCGGCACCGGCGTCGGCAGCGGCTTCGGGACCGGGACCGGGGCCGGGGCCGGGGCCGGGGCCGGGGCCGGGGCCGGGGCCGGGGCCGGGGCCGGGGCCGGGGCCGGCAGCGAGGCGGACAGCGAGGCGGAGGCGGTCCTGCGGCAGACGTTCGAGCCGCCGCCCCGCTTCCGGACAATGGCCCCGCTCACCCGGGCGGCCATGTTCCTCGTCGCCGGGCAGCCGGAGGCGGCAGCGGCGACGTACGAGCTCGCCGGGCCGCCCGCCTCGTGGTCGCTGCCGGCGTTCTTCGTCCTGCCTGGCCAGGTGTACGCCGTGCTCACGGTCGCCGGACTCGTCACCGCGGGGCTCGGGAGGTCCGACGAGCTCGACGGCCTGCTCGAGCGGCTCCAGGCGTTCCGCGGCGAGCACGCCAGCGGCGGCGGGGTCTCCTATCTTGGCCCGGTGGAGCTGGCGCTGGGGCGCGGCGCGCTCACCCTCGGCCGGCTCGACCAGGCCGTCGACGACCTGACCACCGCGGCCGGGATCGCGGGCCGCGCCGGTGCACCCGGCTTCGTGGCCCAGGCGCGATACCACCTGGCGACCGCGCTGCTGGCTCGCGGCGCGCCCGGCGACCGGGCCCTGGCCGTCGCGGCCGCCCGCGATGCCAACCGCGTCGCACAGGTCCTCGGCATGACGGCCTACACCGGCCTGACCTCGGCGCTGGTCGCCGACCTCGGCGATGCCGGCACGCCCAACGGCGCCCGCTCATCCGGTGACATCCACCTGCCTGCGTCGGTCGGAGGGTCTGCCGCGGTCGGAGGGTCTGCCGTGGTCGGAGGGTCTGCCGTGGTCGGCGGACCCGCTGCCGCGGAGCTGGTGCCGGATCCCGGGGAGGAAATGCTGAGCCCGCGAGAGCGGGAGGTAGCCCGCCTGGTCGCCGAGGGCCTGACCAACCGGCAGATCGCGGCACGGCTCGTCATCTCCGAGCGCACCGCGCAGAACCACGTCCAGCACATACTCACCAAGCTCGGTTTCCGCGCGCGCAGCCAGATCGCCGCCTGGGTCGTCCGTAACTCACGCGATGAGCAGCGGATGAGTATGCCCGCTGAGTAGTTCGGCGGACGTCACGGCGCCGCCGCCCGCCTAACGTTCCTCTCGTCGCCGGCCCTGCCCGGGCCGGAAAACGAAAAGGAACAGCAGGAACCGGGAGGAAACCAGAAATGCAGTGGATCACTGTTGCCATTCCGCCGTTCGAGACGGTCGAGCAGGCCGACGCCGTGTTCGCCCAGGTGGGCGCGGAGCCCGCCGGGCTGCGGGAGCGCTACGTCGGGGCGGGCCCCGACGGCAGGCTGCGCGTCGTCGCCCTGTGGGAGTCGAAGGCGCACGCGGACGAGTTCTTCGCGACGACGCTGGGCCCGGCGCTGGCCCGCGCGCTGGGCCCCGAGCCCGCCGGTCGGCCGGAGATCATCGGCATCGACGTCGCCCGCGCCTACGTCAGCCAGCCGACTCGTTGATCAGCCCCCTGGCTCGAAAGGTCCAACCAGGCAATGAGGCTTCAGGCAGGCCGGATCGCGCTGGTCGCCGCTGTTCTGTGGTCGGCCAGCTGGGCCGTCGCCGACAGCGCCGCGGCATCTACGTCGGTCTCCGGTTTCGCGAACCGCAGTGGCGATTTCAATGGTGACGGGCGGGACGACATCCTTTCCTTCGACCATCAGACCAACGGCGTGGATGTCGCCCTGAGTACTGTCCTGCCGGCGCAGTGGAACTCCCTGCAGACCTTCGGTGTTCGGGAACGCTGGGCGGACACGCCGCGCGGGCCGGACGATCTGACGCTGGTCGGCGACGCCGACGGAGACGGCCTCGACGACCTCGTGACCATCACCGCGCGGAAGGGCGATGCCGGTGTGGTCCGCGTCTGGCTCAGTACCGGCTCCACGTTCGTCGACTCGCCTGGCTGGCAGGACTCCCTGCCGGCCGGGCAGCTGGTGACCGCTGACGACCTGGCGGTCGTACCGGCGGTCGGCGACTTCAACGGCGACGGCCTGGCCGATGTCGCGGCCTTCGTCACCGCCGGCTCCGCGGCCGGCACCGTCCGGTTCGCGCTGTCGACCGGTACCGGTTTCGATTCCGTCCAGGCCGTGGCCGACGCGTTTCCCGCCGGGACTGGAGCAGCGCCCGAGGTGGGAGACTTCAACGGCGACGGCCGGGACGATTTCGCCGTCTTCACCCGAGGCGTCACCGCCGACGTGTATGTCTCGGTGTCGACCGGCTACGGGTTCGATCCCGCCGCACTGTGGCATGACAGTTTCGCGGGCGGCAGCGGATATCCCGCGGTCGGGGATTTCAACGGTGACGGCCGGGACGACATGGTGGCCTTCACCCACGACGCCGCGGCCGACGTGTACGTGGCACTGTCGACGGGCAGTGGATTCTCCGGGACGACGAAGTGGCAGGACAACTTCGCGCCCAGGCCGGAATACCCGGGAGTGGGCGACGCCGACGGGGACGGCCGCGACGACATCCTGGTCTACACCGGTGGTCCCGCCAATGACGTGTGGGTCGCGCTCAGCACCTACTTCTGGACGCCCCGGACTGGTGTCGTCCGGTACTTCGGAAACAGCGAAAAATGGCACGACAACTTTTCGATTGGAAACTACGCACTAGGCATCGCATACTGGCCCTGATCCATTCCCGGGCCCACTGTGCCGTGCACGACTACTACTCACGTCTCGACCTCGAGGTCCTGTTCGGCGTCACCCGGTGCGGCTGAGCGCCCCCTGCGCCCACCGGCCCGCGCCCCGCGTTCGCCGCACCACGGCGAACGCGGGGCTTCGGCATGCTGCGTATCGGCTGTATCCCAAGCCGGGGTCCGCTCACGCAGCCAGCTGCACATCGCCCTCGCACGCTTCGCGGACCGAACGAGCCGGCCACGGCCAACCACGGCTAACCGACGCGGGCGGCCCACAGGGCGCTGATGGGCAGGGCCCAGATCCGGTCGCCGAGGTCGAACGGCAGCGGACCGGTGTGGAACACGACGCCCGCGCGGAAGTCCGCACCGAGCTGGTCGCGCAGCCAGGCGAGATGGCGGGCGTCCCGGGCCGACGGCGCCGAGGATGCCTTGATCTCGATCGCGATCACCTGGCCCCGGCCGAGGTCGATGACGATGTCGACCTCCTGCCCGTCGCGGGAGCGGATGTGGTGCAGCCGGGCACGCGGGTGCAGCAGCGTCACCTCCGGTCGCAGCTGAGCCACGACGAAGGTGTCGAGGATCCGGCCGAGCAGGTCCCCGTCGCGCAGGACGCTCTGCTCATCCACCCGGGCTGCGGCGAGCGCGAGGGCGGGGTCGGTCAGATACCGCTTCGCCCGTTTGGTCAGCCTGTGCAGACGGTTCGTCGACCAGGCGGGAACGAGGTCGAGCAGGTACAGCGCGCCCAGGATCCGGTCGTAGGCGTCCGCCGTCCGCTGGTTGATCTCGGCGGCCTGGCAGAGCGTGCCGTCGGCGGGAAGCCCGGCCGTCGAAAGCCCCAGCACCTCGAGATAGCGGCGCAGCCGGACGGGGTCGCGCTGCTCCCCAGCGGCGGCCACATCGCGGGTGACGACATGGTCGACATAGGCGTCCAGCCAGGCGAGCCGCCCACGCGCGCTCAGGTGCAGGGCGGCCTGGGGAAAGCCGCTGCGCAGCGCCAGGTCCACATAGTCGTCCAGGCTCGGCGGCGGACCGGAGACGCTCAGGCGGGAGAGGTCGCCGGTGAGGAGCAGTTCGAGCAGGCTCGGCCGGTCGACCGCACCGGCGATCTCCCGCTCGGTCAGGCCGTGCAGCACCAGCCGGACGACCCGCCCCGTGCCGGGCCACTGGCGGGTGGTGAATTCCGCTTCGACGCTGCCGGTGAGGAGGAACCGGCCAGGTCGGGGATCTTCATCGACCGCACGCTTGACCGCGCCCAGGACCTCCGGCACCTCCTGCCACTCGTCGAGGAGGACCGGCTCGCTCACCCGGCGCAGGGCCGCATCCGGATTCGCCGCGACCGCCGCGGCGACCGCGGGGTCATCGAGCCGCAGAACGTCGCCGGCGATCCGCCTGGCAGAGGTCGTCTTCCCCGCCGCACGCGGGCCCGTGACCATGACGGCAGGCAGCTCGGTGAGCAGATCGGCCAGTGGTCCATCAGCGATCCGTGGAACGTACCCTGACATGGGCATACAGCAACACTACACGTTTTGCGGGGCGTGCAGTACAAGTTCCGCGGACCTTCGAGTACACGTTTTGCGGGGCATTGGCTGAGCACCAGGGCGTCGGCGTCGGAGGTGTCGACCCCTCGAAGACTTGCAAAAGCGGCGAAGGAATGGACGTCAAGAGCTCTCAAGGAAGAGGAACGCGAAGCCCTCTAGTTTCGTGGGTGGAACGGTCACGCTCGCGCCGAAAGCTGACCAGTGCTGTCAGAAACCCCGAATATCGACCAGGTGCAAAGCCCACAGCCGGGCCGACGTCCCGCCCGGGGATCCTCACCCCCGTGCGGGACGTCGGCTGGCGAGCGCGACGGCCGCAGGGCCGGCCAGGGCGGTGAGCGTGGCGATCCGGTCGGCGAACGCCCTGCGTTGGCTGACGTTCACCAGTGTGATCACATCGCCGGCCGCCGCCAGCGCCACCAGCGCGACCAGGTCCGCCGGGGCGGCCTGCGGGGTGACCTCACCGCGCAGCACCGGACCGGCGGCGCGGTTCAGCTCCCGCACCCGAGGCCGGTCGAGGAGCACGACCGCAGACGTCGGGATGACGGAGAGCACCCGCCCCCGGGCCACCCGCAGCCAGCCCGCCGACTCCAGGTCGTCACGGGTCTCGACCGCCGCGCGGCGGTGGTCGTGGTCGATCCAGTCCACCCAGGCTCGTGGGGCCGGAGCCTCGCTGATCTGGCGGTGGACCGCGGCGACGAGCGGATCGGCGCGCCCGGCCCCGCCCCGCGGCGTCGGCTCCCCTCGCCCGGGCGGCAGGTCCGCGGCCACCCGGGCCAGCCCACCGTCGTCGGTGAGCCATCCGTCCGTCTCCAGTTCGACCAGCGCCGCAGCCCGCAGGGCCCGGCCGAGGCGCCGGTTGGCGTACATCTGGTCCTTCTCCAGGTTGTAGGCCAGGAGATAGAGCTTCGCGGGCAGCGAGGTGGGCAGGTCAGGATTCACACGAATGTGAATACAACGCCACGCCCAAGCGGCCAGTACCGCAGGCGACAGCCCCGGCACGCGGCCAGGCCTGCGCGCGGGGGCCGTCCGCCCGATACACAGCAGTTGTTCAGGTGCTGCTCAGCAATGGGCCTTAGCGTAAGGACCATGACGTCCGGGCCCGAGCCCCGAGCGGCCGCCGGGCGCGCCTTCGGGTTACGCGGCATACACACCCTGCTGATCGCCTCCGCGGTCACGATCGTCACGCTCGCCGTGGTGGTCGCCGTGCTCGCGTCCCGGCCCGGCGGGAGCCCGCAGGCACGGGCAGGCACCGTCCCGACACCGTCGGCAAGCCCCAGCGCGAGCCCGTCCCCCAGCGTGGCGGATGTCTACCAGCGGGTCGTGCCGTCCGTGGTGGTGGTGCGGACAGAGCACGGGACGGTCGGCTCCGGGGTGATCGTGGCGGGCGACGGCACCGTCCTCACCGCCAGCCATGTCGTCACCGACGGCGGCGCGATCAGCCTCACCTTCTCCGACGGGACCCGGTCCACCGCCACGGTGGCCTCGACGGACCCGGAGACCGACACCGCGATGCTCACACCGGCGACACTGCCGCGGCCGGTCGTGCCGGCCACGCTCGGCAGCCGCGTCGAGGTCGGCGGCGAGGTGATCGCGCTGGGCAATCCGCTCGGGCTGACGTTCAGTGTCTCCTCCGGCGTCGTGTCGGGCCTGGATCGCACCGCGCCCTCGACGGCCACGGAGAGCGGTGAGCTGTCCGGGCTGATCCAGTTCGACGCCGCGGTGAACGCCGGCAGCTCCGGGGGCCCGCTACTCGACGCCGACGGCCTGGTCGTCGGGATCGTCGTCTCCATCGCCGACCCCGGCGAGGACGAGGCATTCGCCGGCATCGGTTTCGCCGTGCCCATCTCCAGCGCCCTGCGCAGCGGCGGTGGCGGCTCCGGGCCCGGTGGCGGCCGCGGGCCGCGGATCTGACGTCCACCAAGGTCACGAAAGGGATCGACAGAGACCATGACGCAGGACGCCGACGTCAGCAGCCCCGCTGGAACGGCCGACGGGGGCACCGGCAGCGGGACCCCCATGACCGCGCCCATACCCGCGCCCGCCCCGGCACCCGCACCCGCCCGCGGCGCGGCCAGCCCGCTCGAGCAGGTGCTGTTCGAGGTGAAACGCACGATCGTCGGGCAGGACGTGCTGCTGGAGCGGATGGCGATCGGACTGCTCGCCGGCGGCCATCTGCTGGTCGAGGGCGTGCCGGGGCTGGCGAAGACGCTGGCGGTGAAGTCGCTGGCCAGCGCGGTCGGCGGGCAGTTCCAGCGCATCCAGTTCACCCCTGACCTCCTGCCCGCCGACCTGGTCGGCACCCGGGTCTACCGCCAGCACACCGGGGAGTTCGAGACGACGCTCGGACCGGTCTTCACCAACCTGCTGCTCGCCGACGAGATCAACCGGGCCCCGGCGAAGGTGCAGAGCGCGCTGCTGGAGGTGATGCAGGAGCGTCAGGTGACGATCGGGCGCGAGACCTACCCCGTCCCCGACCCGTTCCTGGTCCTGGCGACGCAGAACCCGATCGAGTCCGAGGGCACCTACCCGCTGCCGGAGGCCCAGGTCGACCGTTTCATGATGAAGGTCCTCGTCCACTACCCGGCGCCGGTGGAGGAGCACGCCATCGTCGACCGGGCCCTGCGGCCCCCCTTGCCGACCCAGCGGATCCTCACCCCCGAGGACCTGGTGCGGATGCGGGCGCAGGTCCAGGACGTGTACGTCGACCCGGCCATCGTCGACTACGCGGTGCGGCTCGTCGTCGCCACCCGCTCGCTGGGCACGGTGGGGCTGGGCAACCTGGACCGCTACGTCACCCACGGCGCCAGCCCGCGCGCGTCGATCGCCCTCGTGCTGGGCGCCCGGGCGCTGGCCTACCTGCGCGGCCGGGACTACGCCATTCCGCAGGACCTGTACGCGCTCGTCCCCGACGTGCTGCGCCACCGCCTCGTGCTGTCATATGAGGCGCTGGCCGACGACGTCGCCCCCGACACCGTCATCGCCGGCGTGCTGCGGGCCGTGCCGATGCCCGAGGTCCCGCTGCGGGCCCGGTGATGGCGGGCGCACCCGACCGGCTGCTGCTGCGGCTGGAGTGGCAGGTGGTCCGCCGCCTCGACGGGCGGGTGCTGGGCGCCTACCGCACGCCGTACCGCGGGTCCGGCCTCGACTTCGCCGGACTGCGCGGCTACGTCGAGACCGACGACGCCCGCCGCATCGACTGGAACGCGACCGCCCGGCTGAACGAGCCGCAGGTACGCCAGTTCACCGAGGACCGCGAGCTGACCCTGTGGCTGGTGCTCGACCGGACGGCGTCGATGACCGTCGGCGCCCCCGGCCGCGGGAAGCATGACGTCCTCGCCGAGCTGGCGCTGGTGCTGGCGCGGCTGTTCGGGCGCGGCGGGAACCGGGTCGGCGCGGTCCTCCACGACGGCGCCACGACCCGGGTCGTGCCACCGGGCACCGGCCGTGGCCAGGTGCTGCGCATCGGCCACGAGCTGGCCCGCACCGCCACGGCACCACCGAAGGCGGGCACCACCGACGTCGCCGCGATGCTGGGCACCGCGGCACGCCTGGCGCGGCGCCGGTCGCTGATCATCGTCATCTCCGACTTCATCGGCACCGCCGGCTGGGACCGGCCGCTGCTGCGGCTGGCACACCGCCACGAGGTCGTGGCCCTGCGCGTCGTGGACGCCGCCGACGACGCCCTGCCGGAGGTGGGGCTCGTCCTGGTCGAGGACGCCGAGACCGGCGAGCAGCTGCTCGTCGACTCCGGTGACCCGCTGCTGCGCGCCCGGCTACGCGACGCGGTGGCCGAACGTGAGGCGGACCTGGCCGGCCGCATGCGCCGCGCCGGGGTCCCGCTGCACCGGATCGACACCGACCGCGACCTGCTCCCCGCCCTCGCCGGGGTCGCCGCCAGCACCCGGTGGCGGCGCACATGAGCCTCACCGCCCCCTGGCTGCTCGTTCCGGGCGTGCTGGTCGTGGCCGCGCTCGCCGTCGCCGCGACGATGACGGCGCGGCGCCGCCGGGCGGCCCTCGCCGCGGCCGGTGTGGACGCCGCCGCGGGCCGCCGCGGGCCGCAGCTCGGGATCTGGCTCAGCCTCATAGGAATCGCGGTGCTCACGTTCGCGGCGGCGGGGCCGGCGGCCTCCGTTCCCGTCTCCCGCGCCGCGGGCACGGTGATCGTCGCCGTGGACGTCTCGAACAGCATGGGCGCCACCGACGTGACGCCCACCCGGCTGGACGCGGCGAAGAAGGCGGCGGCCGCGTTCGTCGCCGCCCAGCCCGACAGCGTCGACGTGGGCGTGGTCGCGTTCCAGGACGGCGCGCTCACCACCCATCAGCCCAGCGCCGACCACGCCGCCGCCGAGGCGGCGATCGACCGGCTGAAGGTCACCGGCGGCACGTCGCTGGCGGAGGCGATCCTCACCTCGCTGTCGGCGATCACGGGCCGCACGGTCCGGCTCGGCGCGGACGGCTCCGCGCCGGACCTCGGGTACTGGAGCTCGGCGACCATCGTGCTGTTCTCCGACGGGGAGGACGGCGGCGCCGGTGCCAACGCGGGCACCAGCGGCAGTGGCGGCAGCACCGGTGGTGGTGGCGCCGGTGGTGGCGACGCCGGTGGTGGCGACGCCGCCGGGGCGACCGAGGCCGCCGCCGGGGCCGCCCAGGCCGCCGGGGTGCACGTCGAGACGGTCGGTGTCGGCACCACCGCCGGCGCGACCGTCGAGGTGGACGGCTACCGGCTGCACACCGCGCTGGACGAGGACACGCTGAAGGCCATCGCCCAGACGACCGGCGGCTCCTACCACCCGGCCTCGCAGGCGTCCGAGCTGGACGGCGTCGCCTCGGCCATCGACCTGCGGCGGACCACCCAGCACGAGGACCTGCCGCTGGCCGGGGCGTTCACCGCCTTCGCGGTCCTGCTGCTGGCAGCCGGCGCGGTCCCCACGATCCTGCGCACGGGAAGGGTCGCCTGATGTCCCTCACCTGGCCCTGGGCGCTGGCGACGCTGCTCGTCGTCCCGCTGCTGACCGCCGTCACCTGGCTGGCCCGGCGCCGCCGGCGGCGGGCCGCCATCCGGGTGACGTCGGTCGCGCTGCTGCGGGTGGCGCTGCCCGGCCGGAAACGGTGGCAGCGGCACATCCCCGTCGCCCTGTTCGTGCTCGGGCTGGCCACGCTCGGCGTCGGCGCCGCCCGCCCGCAGGCGAACGTCCCGATCGCGGCGAACTCGACGACGATCCTGCTGGCGCTGGACGTCTCGGGCTCGATGTGCTCCACCGACGTGTCCCCGAACCGGCTCACCGCCGCGGAGAAGGCGGCCACCGACTTCATCCGGGCCCAGCCGGGCGGCTCCCGCATCGGCCTGGTCACCTTCGCCGGCACCGCCGGTCTGCTCGTCCCGCCGACCGACGACACCGACAAGCTGCTGGACGCGCTGAAGAGCCTGACGACGTCCCGCGGCACCGCCATCGGCCAGGGGATCCTCACCTCCATCGACGCCATCGCCGAGGTCGACCCGTCGGTCCCCCCGACCGGGGCGGACGTCCCGGCCGGCGGCATCGGCGGGGAGTACGCGGCGGACGTCATCGTGGTGCTCACCGACGGCGCCAACACCGTGGGCGTCGACCCGCAGACCGCCGCGGGGGAAGCCGCCGCCCGCCGCCTGCGGGTCTACACGATCGGCTTCGGGACGACGACACCGGCGCCGATGGTCTGCGACAGCTCGCAGATCGGCGACGACGCCTTCGGGTTCGGCGGCGGGTTCGGCGGGGGCGGCGGCTTCGGTGGAGGAGGTGGCGGCTTCGGTGGCGGCCGCAACGGTGAACGCGACCCGCGGGCCATCGACGAGGACGCGCTGAAGCAGGTCGCGAGCACCACCGGGGGCACCTACTACCGCGCGCAGAACGCGAACGAGCTGCAGGACGCCCTGGCCGACCTCCCCCGCACCATCACCGTGACGCACGAGCACCGCGACATCGCCTCCTGGTTCGCCGGCATCGGCGGCCTCCTCGTCGCCACTGCCCTCGCCCTGTCCCTGTGGTGGAACCGCCTGCGCCGCCCCCGGCCGCTTCCCGCCGCGCGCCAGCCCACCGGGCCTCCCGCACCACCACCCCGCGCTCGCAGTAGAGCCAATTGACAACCCGCAAGAAGTGAGGGTTTCGGCCGCTTTCGAGCCCGTCGTCGAATCGCGGACTTCGGGAAGCCTTGCTGTCGGACAAGAGTTGAGGATTGTGGTCGTCGGGGCGACCGCAATCCCATGATCTTCGGACGGTGATCTCGGGCCGCATCCCGGGCAACCGTTGCGACCAGGCAAGAGTTGAGGATCGCGGTCGTCGGCAGGACAAAAATTCCATGATCTTCGAACGGCGGCGTCCTCGACCGTGCCCCCGACTGTCGATCTCGACTGGCGTTGGATTCGCGACGGGCTCTTTCGCAGCAATTACCCCAACTTCTGACACGAAAAACTGACGTGAGCTGCGGGTCGGGGCTTGATCGGCTGGTTGTGGCGGGTTGGGTGGGCTGGGTCCGGTCAGGCGGGGTCGAAGCGGATGGTGAGGCCGAGGGCGTTCGCTTCGCGGATCATGCGTCGCATCGCGCGTTGCGGGTTCTTCCTCGTGTGGTAGTCGGCGCCGAGGTCCTTGTGTCCGGTCCTGTCGTGCAGGACATGCCAGATCGCGACGGTGAGCTTGTGCATGACAGCGACCAGGGCCCGCTGCTTCCCCCGGCGGGTGGCGATCCGCCGGTAGAACGCCCCGTAGTAGGAGTTCTTCTGCCTGATCGCGGCCATCGCGGCCACCCCGAG